>JAAXJP010000600.1 GCA_012269805.1 Rubrivirga sp. | reverse complement strand
CCCGTGGGGCCCCCGAGGCGGGCCGGCTCAGCCGAGCTCCGCCCGCCCGCCGAGCCGCCGGCTGGCCACGACGGCGACGGCCACGAGCGCCATCAGGAGCACGCTGTACGCCGCGGCCTGCCCGAACGCGAAGATCCGGAGCTGGGCGAACACCTCGACCGAGATCGGCCGGTTGGCGTAGACGTAGAGCATGATCGAGGCGACGAACTCGCCCAGCGCCGTCACGAACGTCAAGAGCGCGCCGGCCACGACGCCGGGCCCGATGACCGGCAGCACGACGCGTAAGAACGTCGTCCACCCGCCCGCGCCGAGGTCTGCCGAGGCCTCCGACAGCCGGTCGTCGAACCCCTCCAGTGACGCCTGCGTGGACCGCACCACCAGCGGGACGTGGCGGACGAAGTACGCGAGCGGCAAGAGCCACACGGTCCCGATCAGGACCGCGCCGCCGGAGAGCGCCGTCGGCTCGTCGAACAGGACGAGGAGGCCGAGCGCGAGGACCGTCCCGGGCACGGCGAACGGGAGGAGCGCGAGCGCCCGGATCAGCCCGCGGCCGGGAAGCTTGCCCTTGACGACCACGAGCGCCGTCGCCACGCCGAACACGACGTTCGCGGCCGTCGCGAGGGCGGCCATCCACAGCGAGCTCGTGATCGGGGCGAGCACGTCGGGCTGGGCGAAGAGCGCCGTGTAGTTGGCGACCGTGAACGTGTCCGGGAGGACCTGCGTCGTCCACGAGCCCTCCTCCACGAACGACAGGAGCACGACCGTCGCGACGGGGAGCAGCACGACGAGGAGCATCCCGGCGGCGAGGGCCCCGGCCACGACGCGCGCCGGCCCCCGCAGCGCCCCCGGCCCACGCCCGACGCCCTTGCTGGTGGTCGAGCGCGTCGCGGCGCCCCGGAACTCGACGGCGACGAGGAACAGGAGGCACAGCCCGGTGAGGACGACCGAGACGGCCGCGGCCCGGTCGAGCGCCCCGTTCGTCTTGAACTGGTAGATCTGCGTCGTCAGGAACGGCTCGCCCTCGGCGAACAGGAGCGGCGCCGTGAACGACGCCATCGACAGCATGAACACCAAGAGCGACGCGCCGAGGAGGGCCGGCCGCAAGAGCGGGAGCACGACGCGCCGGAACGTCGTCCACGGCCCGGCGCCGAGGTCGGCGCTCGCGTCGAGGAGCGAGGCGTCGAGGTCGCGGAGGGCGGCGCCGACGAACAGGTAGAAGTAGACGTAGAACACGTAGACGTGGACCGCCAGCACGGCCCCCACGCCGCCGAACGCGAACGGGACGGCGTCGAGCCCGAACGCGGCCTGGAGCGCGCGCGGCAGCATCCCCGACTCGCCGTACAAGAAGAGGAACGCGAGGACGCCCACGAGCGGGGGCAGCGCGAGGGGCAGCGCAGCGACGGCGCCGAGCGTCCTCCGGAGCGGGAGGTCGTAGCGCCAGAGCGCCCACGCGAGCGCCGTCCCCACGACGCCGCCGCCGAGGACCGTCCCCAGCGACACGCCGACGGAGTTGAGGAGCGCGCGCGTGCCGGCCGAGCGGCCCTCCCCGAACAGGTCCCGGAGGAGCCCGGCGTCGAGCCCGAGGCGGGCGGTCTCGACGTTCGGCCACACGACGTAGCCGAAGAGGACGAGGACGACGGGGACGGCGAGCGCCCAGGCGGCGCGGCGGCTCAGCATCAGCCTCCGAGCGGCGGCAGCGCGAGGGGCGGGCCGAGGAGGCGGCCGAGGAGCGCCTCGGGCGTCGGCTCGACGACGATCGCGGCGCGGCTGGCCGGCATCACGAAGCCCTCCTCGACGGTGTGGTCCAAGAACCGGGCGAGCGGCGCGTAGTAGCCCTCGACGTCGAGAAACGCGCACGGCTTGGCGTGGATGCCGAGCTGGACCCACGTGAGCGCCTCGGCGATCTCCTCGAGCGTCCCGAGCCCGCCCGGGAGCGCGACGAACGCGTCGGCGAGCTCGGCCATCAGCGCCTTCCGCTCGTGCATCGACGGGACGACGTAGAGCTCCGTCAGGCCGGCGTGGCCGCGTTCGAGGTCCATGAGCGCCTGCGGGATCACGCCGACGACCTCGCCGCCGGCTTCCAGCGCGGCGTCGGCGACGACGCCCATCAGCCCGACGTGCCCGCCGCCGGTCACGATCCCGACGCCGGCCCCGGCCAGCGACGCGGCGAGTTGGCGGGCGGCCTCGGCGTAGGCCGGCCGTGCGCCGGGGCGGGAGCCGCAATAGATGCAGACGCGACGGATCTCGGTCATGACCGGAAGCTAGGCCCGACGGCCGCCGCTAGCGGACCCACCGGAGCCCGACGCGGACCTCGCGTCCGGGCGCCGGCAGCCCGGCTTGCGGGAGGTGCAACGCGTCCGTGGCGTTGTCGACGCGGGCGAACGCGGCGAGCAGCCCGCGGCCGACCGTCCAGCGGTACCCCACGCGCCCGCCGAGACGGACCGACCCGGGCAGGGCGATCGCGCCGTCGGGGCCGAGCGAGACCGCGGGGCCGGCCGCCAGGACTTCGGCGGCGAGCGTCCACCCGGTCGGTGGGAGCCAGACGGCGGCGAGGCGGCCGAGCGCGCCGGGACGCTCGGGCAGGCGGGCCGCCTTGGCGCGGTCGTCGGCCCAGCCGCGGAGGTGGAGGAGCGTGCCGCTCGCGTCGAGCCGGAGCGGGCCGCGCCGGCGCCCGGCCGAAGCCTCGACGCCGAGGGCGCGGCTCCCGCCCAGGTTGACGCGCCGGCGGCGGCCGTCGTCCAAGACGTCCTGCTCGATGGCGCCGGCCGTGCGGCGGGTGAAGGCGACCGCGCGGGCCTCCCACCGCGGGCGCTCGACGCGGGCGCCGGCCTCGGCCTGCCACGTCGTCTCCGGCCGGAGGCCCGGGTTGAGGACGAACCGCCCGAGCGCCTCGCCGAACAGCTCGCGCATCGTCGGGAAGCGGGCCGCGCGCGCGATGCCGGCCCACGCCTCGGCCTCGCCCACGGGCGCCGCCACGCGCGCCGTCAGCGCCGGCGCCCAGAACGAGCCGGCGGCCTCTCGCCCCGCCGTCTCCAGCGGCGCGAACGCGTCGAGCCCGACGCCGGCCAGCACCTGGGCGCGCCCGACGCCGCCCTCGACCTCCGCCGCGACCCGCCCCTCGGCTGAACGGAACGTCTCGGTCGCGCCCGCCTCGGTCTGCCGGTGGACCGACCCGAGGCCGGTCGCGATCACCCGCCCCTCGACGCGCCCGAGGCGGGCCGTGCCGACGAGCCGTGCACCGGCCGAGCGGTCGTCGTCGTCTTGGTCGGTCCTGGGGGCGTCGTAGGCCGCGCTCTCGAACGGGCGGACGGTCTGCGCGAACGCGCCGCCCCAGACCGTCGCGTCGAGCCCGAGCGGCCCGGCCGCCGTCTGCCCGCGGGCCACGAGCGTCGTCTGCCGCCACGATGGGATCCGCCAGAACCGGACCCGGTCGACGTGAGGGTCGAGGTGCCCCTCGGGCGCGACGCCTTGCGTGGCCGAGACGTGGAGGAGGGTGACCGCGAGGCGCCGGCCGGCCCACTCGCCTGCGACCCGCGCGAGCGCGCTCGCCGACCGACGGTCGGTGTTGGTGCGGAGCGCGGCGTCGGCCTGGCTGAAGGGCAGGGGGGCGGCGAGCGCGTCGCCCCGCCGCACCGACGCGTCGGCAGCGACGCCGACCTGCCACGGGCCGCGCCGGCGGAGGTGCGTGGCCGCCAGCCGCCCGCGCGTGGGGAGCCCGCCGCTCGCCTCGGCCTCGGTAAGCGCGCCGCCCGTGCCGAGCGCGCGCGGGACGAGGTCGACCGCGCCGCCGGCCGCGTTGGGCCCCCACGCCAGCGACGCCGGCCCGCGCACCACGTCGACGGCCCCGACGACGCCGGCCGGGACCAGCCCGAGGTCGAGCCGGCGGTCCCACGGGACCGTCAGCGGGGCGCCGTCGAGGAGCACGGCCGTCTGGCGCGCGCCGGCCCCGCGGCCGTAGACCAGCGTCTCGCCGCGGGAGTGCGTCGGCGCCGTCGCCGACGGGACGAGGTGGACGACGTCCGCGACGGCAACGGGGTCGCGGGTAAGGACGCCAGCCACCGGCACGCGCTCGACGCCCGCCCCGCGCGCCTCGACGCCGCCGACGACCACCTCGCCGAGCGCGCGCGTGGTGTCGGGCGCGATGGGTTGAGCGGACGCGGCGTGGGCGGCGATCGCCAGCGCGGCGACCAGGCGACGGGGGAACGGCATCCGCCCAAGCTACCCGGAGCCGAGCCCCGGCCGGGGGGCGCCGGAGGGCCCTAGACGCCGGAGCGGCCCTCGAGCGCCCGGCTCAGCGTGGCCTCGTCGGCGAACTCGAGGTCGCCGCCGATCGGGAGGCCCCGCGCGATCCGTGAGACGGTCACGCCGAACGGCTGGAGCATCTGGCTCACGTAGTACGCCGTCGTGTCGCCCTCGACGTTCGGGTTCATGGCGAGGATGACCTCGCTGACCGGCACGCGCTCGGCCTCCTGGGGGGGGGGCGCCGGCCCGTCGTACCCAACGGCCGCCTCGGCGCCCCCGGGCCCGGAGCCCGGCGACGACGCCACGCGGCCGACGAGCTCCGACACGTGGAGGTCGTCCGGCCCGATCCCGTCGAGCGGCGAGATCACGCCGCCGAGCACGTGGTAGAGCCCGCGGTACTCGCCCGTCCGCTCCAGCGCGAGGACGTCGCTCGGCTCCTCGACCACGCAGATCACGCTCCGGTCGCGCTTTGGCGACTGGCACACGGGGCACGGGTCGACGTCGGTCACGTTAAAGCAGACCGAGCACGTTTTGACGCGGTCCTTCGCGGCCACCATCGCCCGGGCGATCTCGACGACCTCCTCGCGCGGCATCTTCAGGATGAAGGCCGCCAGCCGCTGGGCCGTCTTCCGCCCGATGGTCGGCAGCTTCGAGAGCTGCTCGACGAGCGCTTCGACGGTCTCGGACGTGAGG
>JAAXJP010000074.1 GCA_012269805.1 Rubrivirga sp. | reverse complement strand
GTTGTTGGCATGTCCATGAAAGTCGCTGGGGCCTTGGGAGCGATTGCGGCCTTTCTGCTAGGCGTCTCCGAGATCGGCGGGACCCCCATCGCTCCCGGCCGGGACACGGGGTTCGCAGTGGACCCCGCGTGCGACGTTGGCGGCGTCTGCTTCCGTACGGACGTAGGCGATATTGAAGCCTCTCTGTCTCTGACTGTCCGGGTACGAGACGCAGACTCTCTGGGGGCTTGGCAGGCCCGCCTAGAGGACGGCTCCGACCTTCACGTCGACGTTGATCGCCGGGACGGCGTGCTGCACCGTTTGTCGGTGGGTGCGTCGGAGGGGAGCGCGCGCTCAAAGTTCTCGTGGCCTAGCGGCGTGACGCTCGTCCTGAAGAACGACAGCACCGCTGCCACCTCTGTAGAGAACTGGCGTGTATACACGGAGGACGGCCCTTACGATTCCCGGGGGCGTGAGTGTTGGCGGTCGGCCCTGTTCTTCACCGGCATCGTCCTCCTGCCCCTCGCACTCGTCGGAGCAGTGGTCGCTGCTGTTGGGAGTGGGGGGGGACGTGAAGACGCCTCCCTCACCGCGGACGTCGTGATCCGCCACCTCATCGAAAGCATCGAGGGCACGTCTCCAGAAGACACCGTCCGAGTGCGGAAGTACCTGCATTCGACGGTAATCGGATCGGTCCCTAGTGGGGAAGCTGCGAAGGCCGTCTTGCCCCCAGAAGAACGGGCCTCAATTCGGCTGACGTTCGCGTATCGTGCTCAGGAACTGTTCCGGTCCCACTTTGACAAGCTCGTGAGGCAGCTGAATCAGTTCGCGGCTGAGCTTGACGAAGACCCGGAATAGGTGTGGCTTCCCCTCCGAAGAAGCCCTGGGGACCACCCCCGGATTGGGACTGGCTCCTCCCCTCACTTGAGGAGGACCTCTTGCAGGACGTGCGAGACGGCTCACCCCGTGGGCATGCGTGGGCGGAGTTGTTGGCTTTCGTAGAGCGCGTGGTTGAGGTCCTTCTACGTCGTCATGGTTCGCCCCTTGTGGTAAATGCCGGAGACATCACGCAGGACGTCCTGCTTCAGCTCTACAAGCCTGCACGACTGCGGCGGCTACGGGCGTCTAAGTCGCCTGAGGGGTACATCGTCGTCATGGTCCGGAACCGGATCTACGACTACCTCCGACGTGACCGGCTGAGACAGCGGTCGGCCGAACGTCCGTCGCTCCCACCAGAGCCTCTCCCTTTGGTGGATGTCCTCTCCCTCCACGAGGCCCTAAGGCAGCTGTCTGAAGAGGAGCAGGAGCTCATCCGCCTCCGGTTCTGGGAAAGGAGGCCGTTTCAAGAGATCGCGGACGAGCTCGGCCTGACTTATTCCGCCGCCGCTGTGCGGCTCTTCAGGCTGCTCAAGAAGCTGAGGGACCTCCTCGATGCGTGAGGTTGGCGTTCCACTTTTTTCGGGGGCTATGTAAAAGATCCAGCGGTTCGCCCGTCTATAGGGGTGAACAACGGCGCTCTCTGAGCCCCCGATCCCATGTCGTACCAGCATCTAGCCGCTCGCCTTCCAGAGACCTGGCGAGGAGAGTTCCTTCGCTTCGTGAAGACTGGCGAGGCCAGCGACTCTTTCCTGAGGCACCTGGACCAAGACGCCGCCACACAGAAGGCGGTAGAGGAGGCTTTCGATGCGCAGGCTGCGGCCTTCAAGCGCCTCGCTGACCATCTCGGTGATTCGAGCGGGGACGACGAGTCGACCTCGGAGGTCCGAAACCGAGTCCAGAGGGCCTCGGAGCACCTGGTTCATGGGCTCACCGAGATAATGGGGCTCCCCCCAAGGGAGCGCCGCCAGGCGGCGAAGTCGACCGTCGATGTGCTCCGACGAGAGGGGCACGCAGGGGATGCCCGCAACCTCGTAACAGAGCTCGAAGAGGACCTCGAAGGCGCGATCTAGCCGCGATCGTTCGTTTCTGTACGCCACCTGTCTACTCGAGTGGTCACCGAGTCAGGACCGAAGTATCGGCCTGCAGTCGACTAGGCCCCCACCGTATCTGGGGCGGTGGGGGCTCTTCCGCACATCGGGCGTCGGGGCGCGTCCAGACCTCTATTGCGCGGGGGTCAGTCGGAACAGCGATCCGAACACCTTGACTGCCGCTCTGAGGTCGATCGAGGCGGCAATGAACCTATCGATGGAGACCTCGGTGGCTACAGGGAGGATTGGGTCGCCGTCTGGGTCGGTGGATGCGTCAAATGGGTCGCCTTCGGCTATGTCGAACTCGGGCGACAGGATGTCGATCCGCCGAGCGTGCCAACCCGCTGCGACCGTGATCCCGACGGGGAGCGAGACGCTCCCCCCGAAGAAGACGTTGTCCAGAGGGTCTTCCAGAGAGACGCCGAGCGTCGGATTGATGTAGGTGTACCAGGGGTATCCCTTCTCGAGGTCCCGGCGGCCCCAGACGTAGGGGGTATAGAAGAGCGTGTAGAGGAAGTCACGGTCACCCTCGTTGCCCCGAATGATCACGTCCTCTCGCTCCGCAGTGCCTTGGGGGTCTCCCTCAGAGTCTCCTTCCTCGCCCTCCCCATCCGTCTCAACGGGTCGGCTGACGAGCCGGAACTCGGGATCCACCGCGCTCGTCCGCGCTGGACCGAGCGTTAGCGCGCCAGAGTAGAGCGGGTTCACGTTGAGGTCGAGTTTGGCCAAGGACCGGTCTGGCGTCCCGAGCAGGGAGAGCTCGACTTCCCCTCGCCCTGGTTGGAAGTCTCGCACGACGAAGTCGCGGCTCACGCAGGGCGGCGCGTCCTCCATGCTCTCACGCTGGAAGTCCACACTGTCCCTAACTTCGTCACCGACAAGTCGAACCACGCCCCGCGGCCCGAACGCAGAGGAGCGCCGGACTTTCACCGATGGCAGGATCCGGGGGTCCGCTACCACGGTCACGACCAGGGCATCGTTCTCGTCGAAACCCGCCACGTCGGAGCTGACGACGACACCCGTCGGGGTGACGACGATGTTCGCTCGGTTCCCTTGCCGGTCGTAAGGCTGAGCTTCGGGGTACGATCGGCAGAGGCGGGTCAGGAGTGCGTTCGTCGACACGCCATTTGTCGTCTGTGCGGGACCAGGCTGGGGAGGTCGAACGGCGCTCCCCCCCGCGCTCGCCTGCAGAGGGAAGCGGGGGGCCTGCAAGGCACCGTCGAGCTTGTACCCGAGGCGTACCCCCTGCGTGACCTCAGATGCCGGGACAGAGAAGAGGAGGGCGTTGCTGGAGGCGGTCCCATCGATGTCCCGGACGACGGTGTCGTCTTGGCGGAGGAGGGTGAGCTTCAAGTCGAGCCCGGCGCACGCATTCTGGGCCGAAGCACAGGTGACCGTGATCGACCCGTTCGACTCCGTGATCACGTTGGCCGTCGTCGTCGACAGGTCCTGTCCGGTACCGGTGGCTACCGGCGCGTTCTGACGGTCGAGCGAGAGCGTGAAGCTCTGGGCGCGGGCGTTAAAGGTGGACAGGCTCAACGCGAGTCCGAGCAGAGGGAGAAGGCGGCGGGCGGTCATGGAGGGAGCCGGTCGGTTTATGGAATAAGACACCGCAGGCGCTTGAGCACGAGTTGCGCCGGGGAGAACACGCGGAGGTAGCCCGGTCCCCACCCGGACTTCGTCTTGAAGCTGCCGACCAGGAACCCGAGCACGAGCCCCGACGCGTCGATGAGTGCCGCCCCCGAGTCCCCCCGCTGCGTGCTGATGGAGGCGAGGATGGCTACGTCGAGGTTGAGGTCTGGAAGAGCCACTCCAGGGTTAACAATGACCCCGTGCTGAACGCCAGACTGTGCTCCGTAGAGCCGCACCGGAGTTCCCGCGTCGCTGGGATACACCATGGGCCGCCAGCCCCTAATCCACGGACGACTCGCCCCCGGTAGCGCTCCACCGCTGCCAGGGGCGAGGCTGAACGTGGCGGCGTCGATCCCTTTCATAGTCCCCCGCAGCAGGTACCCGTAAGTCTGGGCACCTGGAGCGTCGCGGAGGCTAGGCGCAGTGATCGGGACCTGCGGAGCATTCGCGTAGGGGTACTCCTGCAGGCCACTGACGTGCATGGCCGTGATTCCCACTACGCCAGCGCCGTCCAGGTCCTTCGCAAAAGCGCCAATCGTCCCCTTCGTGCGCCCTCGCCCCTTTAGAGAGGTCCCGATGCTGGCCCCGGAGTAGCGTTGACGTTCTAGCCGTCCCACAGCCACGACGTCCGTGGGGAGAACTCGTCCCTTGTTGTCTCGGACCTTAGGGGGGATCTGCTCTTCGTGGCGACGGGCGAGGGTGACCGCGGAGTATTTCCGTGTGACGTACACGGACACGCATGGGTCGGAGGTCACGGCTCCATCGACGATCCGGAATCCGAGCCCGCTCCCGACGACCCCCTCGATCTGAGCGAGAATCGGGCCTACAGAGTCGGCGAGCTCTTGGGCCCACTCCCATCCTGGAGCGGCGATCGTCGGGGGAGTGGATTCGACCGTCGTGATCTCGCCGAGGCGACGTTGAGACTCGTGCAGAGCCTCTTGCGCACGCGAGAGGTCCTCCAAGATGCGGTCGCTTCTGTGTTCCAAGGCGAGGGCGGAGATGCGCCAGAATAAACGGCATACCGTTAAGAAGCCAGACCATGTCCAATCCGGACGAGGAACCGGCTTCGCACCACGGTCTTTTGCGTCGTGGACATATGCGACCATGCCTCTACTCCCCATCCATTCCCCCGGCGCGGGGTTCTCCGGTGCATCCGGACCTTGCAGCCTGGCGGTCTGCTCTCGGGCGAGTGGAGGCACTCGTGGGGCATTGAACGGTCGGGCGCGAGTCTCGCCCCGGCCCTCTACGCGGGCCACTCGCTCCAGGCGGGGTTCGCGACGACGGCCGCGCGCGCGGGCAAGCTCGACCGGGCGATCCAGAAGCAGACCCGGCACAAGTCGGCCGCCATGCTCGCCGAG
>JAAXJP010000473.1 GCA_012269805.1 Rubrivirga sp. | reverse complement strand
GATCTCGACGTAGAGGCCACCCTCCCCCTCGACCTTGACGACGACGAAGCTGTCGTCGCGACGGGCGTAGATCGCGTCGAGCGCGTCCAGGAGCTCCTCGAGTTCGGACATGGGCCCGGGGTCAGTCGTCGACGGGGGGCAGCCCGCTGGCTCCGTCGCCGCCGGCGGGCGCGTTGTTGACGTAATCGAGCATCCGCAGCGGGGGCTCGCGGAGGCCCTCCTCCATCCGCTCGAGCTCGTCGAGCACGGCCGACGCGTCGTCGCCACAGGGCCGCGCGGCGGCACGGGCGATGCCGAGGATGCCCTCGCGCTGGTCGTAGTACGTCTCGTGCACGAAACACGTCCCGTCGGGGTGGACGACGAGCCGGTAGCCCCAGAACGAGATGGCGGCGAGGCCGTCCGAGGTGGCGACGGTCGTCGTCGAGAGGTCGAACCCGCAGGGCGGGGTAAACACGTTGCGGAGCATGGGGTCAGGAGCCAGGACCCCTAAGGTCGGACATCGGCGGTCTCGGCGCCGGGCCTTACCCCGCGACCGCCTCGGCCCGCTGGCGGACCCGCTCCAGGACGGCGAGGGCGTCGTCGAGGGCGCCGGGCGGGCCCGCCTCGGCGACACGCCGGCGGACCTCGGCGTCGGAGAGCCGGTCGTCGGGCGAGAGGTAGCCCTCGTCGAGGAGGTAGGCCTCGAGGCGCTCGGCCTGGCGGCTCTGGAAGCGCGCGAGGTCGCCGCGGTGGAGGCAGTCGACGAGCGCCGCGGCATCGCCGTCGAGGTCGCCGCAGAGGCCCCAGACCTCGTCGATGAACGCGTCGGTGACGGCGCCCGAGTCGACGAGCGCGTCGCGCTCCACACGCCGGCCGCGGCCTTGACGCCACGCCCGCTGCCACGCGCCGACGGCCTCCGCCCGCCGCTCGGCGCGGTCGACATCGACGGGCACCGGCTTCCCCCGCTCGGCGGCGGCGCGGAGTTGGCCCCACGTCGCGTAGCCGCGGCGGAGGAGGGCCTCGACCTCGGCCGGGTCGTCGAGGAGGTACCAGACGTGGAGCGCGTCGAGCGCGTCCCAGCCGCTCCAGGGTGGCACGCCGGTCGCGTCGGCATAGGCGTCCATGCCCCGCCCGGCGGCCTCAGGGACCGGCCGCGTGGTCTCGGCCGACGGCGTCGCCTCCAGGTCGATGGCCACAAGGGCCGACGCGTCGGGCAGGCCGATAAAGCGGCAGTCGACATCGGGGTGCTCCTCGGAGAGCCGGCGCCACTTGGCGACCTCCTCGGCCTGCGCCGTGAAGTAGAACACCTGCCGGCCCTGGCGGCACAGCCGGAGGACGGCCTCGACGATGGCCCCGGCCCGCTCGTCGTCGGAGTTGGCGAGGGCCTCGTCGAGCAGGAGCGGGAGCCGGACGCCGACCTCCTGGCCCTCGGCGAACGCGAGGCGGACGGCGAGGAGAAGCTGGAGCCGCGTGCCGGACGAGAGCTCGTCGAGCCCGTAGGTCCGGCCCCGCGCCGTGTCGAAGGCGCGGAACGTTCCGTCGGCGAACTCGAGGCGGAACCGGTCGTCGGTGATGTCGGCGAGGACCTCGCGGGCCCGCTTGAACACCTGCGGGAGGTGCTGGTCGCGCGTCTCCTCGGCCACGAACTCGGCGAGCGCGTGGCCCACGAGCGCGTCGGCCTGCTCGTCGTAGACGGCCTCGAGGGCGTCGAGCGAGCGGGCGTGCTCAGCCTGCGCCGAGGCCAGCTCGTGGCCGCGCCGGGCCTCGCCGACGAGCGTCTGGATGGCGGCCTTCTCCTCGAGCCACTCGTCGCGGCGGGCGGCGCGGGCCTCGGCGGCGCTCCGGGCGTCCGCCAGCGCCGCCCGGCCGAGGCCGGCCGCCTCGTCGTCGTAGCGGCCGTGGGCGCGGGCGCGGGCCGCGGCCTCCTCGGCGAGCGCGTGGGCGCGGGACGCCTCCTCGACCGCGGCGGTGTAGGCGGGGAGGGCGGCGCAGAGGGCGGCCACCTCGTCGGCCGCGGGCTCCTCCAGTCCGAGTCGCGCGAGAAACGCGTCGCGCGCGGCCGCCGCCTCCTCGAGCGCCTCCGTGGCCACGCCGGCCGCGTCGTCGAGGCGGGCGACCTCGGCGCGGAGCCGGTCCCGCTCCGCGGTCTCCCGGCCGACCCGGGCGACGGTCCCGGCCGCGGTCGCCGCGTCGGTCGCGGGCGCGACCGGGACGCCGTCGAGGACGTGGTTGAACAGGTCGAGCGCGGTCTGGAGCGCGCCCTGCGCCCGGTCGCGGAGCGCGTCGGCGACGCCGAGGTCGCGGGCGGCCTCCTGCCACGCGAGGACGTTGCGCGCGAGCAGGTGGAGGCCCTCGGGCGTCTCGGGCACGGCGCAGCCCAGGCGGCGGCCGAGGGTGGCCGCCTCGGCGTCGAGCTCGGCGCGGTCGGCCTCGGTCGCCACGAGCGTCCGCTCGATCTCGTCGACGGCGTCCTTCCACATCCCGCGCTCCTTCTGGTCGAGCAGCTGGCGCTCGATCTCGTCGAGCCGCTTCTGGACGGCCGGGAGCGACCACGCGGTGGGGCCGGGGACGGGCAGGGCCTCGAACGCCTGGCGGGCCGCGGCGGCCGGGTGCTCCGTCGCCTCGGCCGTCCGCCCGAGCAACACGGCCACGACCGCCAGCGCGGCGGCGCCGAGGCCGAGCACGAAGGCCCAGGGCGAGAACAGGACGCCGAGCGCGACGGCCGCGACCGCCAGCGCGGCGGCGGCGACCCACACCGGCGGCGCGGGAAGGCCCGGCGGCTGCGCCTCGACGTCGGACGTCCGCGCGAGCCAGCGGCGGAGGAGGTCGGCGGCCCGCACGAGGTCGTCGCCCTCGTGGAAGCGGACGGCGTTGAGGCGGCCCTTCGCGGCGAGCCGCTTGCCCTCCAGCTCCTCGACGCGCCCGCGGAGGCGGCCGGCGCGCTGCGCGAACGCGGCGACGTCGCCGAGGGCCGAGACGTCGACGGTCGGCGCGGCGTCGATGTGGCCGCCGAGGGCCTCGCGGGCGCGGCGCTCGCGCTCGGCGGCGGCGGCCCGGCTCGTCTCGGCGTTCTCGAGCGCCCGCGTGGCGACCTCCACCTCGGTCGCGCGCGACCGGAGCTCGGCCTCCTCGGGGAGCGCGACCTCGTCCCAGCCGTGGTCGGCGAGGGCGGCGCGGGCGCCGGCGCGGCGGTCCTCGACGTCGGCCCGGCGATTCTCCGCCTTGCGGACGGCGATGCCGAGGTCGTCGTAGCGCTCCTGCGTGTCGGGGGCGACGTGGGCCAGGGCGTCGTCGAACTCGGCGCCGACGCGGTCGGCGGCGTCGGCGGCGTCGGCGCGGTCGGCGGCCTCCTCCAGCAAGCGGTAGAGCTCCGCGAGCTCGGCGGCGTCGGCCGCCTCGGCGGCGCGCGTCGTGATCTCGTCGAGGTCGTGCTCGCGGGCCCGGAGCGCGTCGAGCTGGTGCTGCCGGGCCTGGACGGCGCGGGCGGCGTCCTCGGCCTCGGCCGTCGCCTTGAGCCGCTGCGTGGGCGCCGCCTTGAACCCGAGCCGGTCGCGGGCCGCGTCGAGGTCGACGCCCCCGGCCGCGTCGCGCCGGACGACGTCGGCGAACGCGTCGCCGTCGGCGTGGAGCAGGTCGGCGAGCGAGAGCTCGTAGCGGTCGCGGTACGACTTGTCGGGGAGCGGGAGCCGGTCGGCGGGCTGCGCCCCGCGCTGGTAGCGCGCCTCGCCCGCGTCGAAGTCGACCCGCCAATCGTCGTCGCCAACGTGGAACCGGGCCGAGTACGTCGGCCGCGCGCCGGCGACGGTCTCGGGCCAGAGGACCCCGTGGATGGCGCGCGCGAGCGTCGTCTTGCCCTGCCCGTTCGGCCCGTACACGACGTTGACGCCGGGCCCGAGCGTGGGCGCCGCGAGCCCCGGCTGCGGGTGCCCGTAGAACGTGCGGACGGTGAGGGCGGTCAGGTCGAGGCGGTCCATGAGAGAGGGGGACGATGGACGGCGAGCAGAAACGGACTCCGAGTCGTGCGAGCGAACGCGGCGCTCGCAGGCGAGTCACCCCGACGCGCCGGCGGCGTCGGACGGCACGGTCTCCTCCGCCTCGGGCGTGTCGAGGGCGGGGTCGGACACCGCCGGAGTCGAGGGCGACTCCGCATCGGTCGGCGAGCCCGCCGCCGGAGTCGAGGGGGGCGGCTCCGCCGACGGTTCTGCCGAGGCGGACGGGGCGGCGTCGGCGGGGCGCTGCGACAAGACCTCGTCGAGCAGCCGGTACGTCTGGCGCCGAAGCCGGAGCACGGCCTCGGCGGCGAGGTCGTGGCCGAGACGGTCGGACCGGCCCAGTGGCTCGAACACGCGCGCGCGGCGCGCCTGCTGGAGCGCGTCGACGCCGCGGCGGATCAGGGCGAGGTCGCCCTCGGCCGGCTCTCCGCGCTCCAGGCGCCGCGCCAGCGCCGCCAGCGTCGCGACCGGGCCGCTGCCCTCGGCCAGCCGGTCGAGGTCGAGCGCCGGCCGCGCGAGGTCGTCCACTCGGTCGACGGCCACGACGAGCGCCCCCGAGGCCGTCTCCCCGCCGTCGACGAGCTCCGAGGCGACCCGCTCGACGGCGCGGTACGCGGGCGTCCGGCCCTTGAGCGTCAGGCGGACGACCGCGCGGCGGACCGCGGGCGAGTCGGCCCGGACGCCCTCGGCGTAGTCGCGGAGGACGCCGGCCGCCCGCTGGCGGACCTCGGTCGCGTCGGCCGCCCCGTCGAGGTCGACCGCGAGCGCGTCGTAGCGGACGGTCGCGAGCGGGACGATCTCCGCCGCGGCGCGGCCGTCCTCCGTGATCTCGACGATCCACGCGCCGTGCTCGCCCGGCTCGCCGGGGTCGAGCGGCTGTGGTGAGCCCGGATACAGGACGAGCTGGCCGTCACGGCGCTCCGTTCGCGGGGCGTGGATGTGGCCGAGGAGCCACGCGCTCGCACCC
>JAAXJP010000488.1 GCA_012269805.1 Rubrivirga sp. | reverse complement strand
GCCCCCGACCGGACCGATCCCCCGCTGCCATGTCTCGCCTCCTGCCTCTTGCCGCCCTCGTCTTTGGCCTGACGGCCCTGACCGCCTGCGACTCCGACGCCGACGCCGCCGAGGCGGACCCGGTGGAGGTCGACGGCGACACGGTCGTGCTCGGGGCGGACCTCCCCGAGGTCTCTGTCGATGACTACGAGGACTACCTCGCCCAGCGAGCGGCGCTCGTCGCCCAGGTCGACTCGCTCATCGGAAACGCCGAGGCGTCGAGCGCTCGGGCCTGCGTGCTCCTCCCGTTGGGGCAGACGGCCTGCGGCGCCGTCCGCGACTACCGCGCGATGTCGCGGGAGAACGAGGACGCTCGCGAGATCGTGACGCTCGCCGAGGAAGTCGCGGCGCTCGACCTCCGAGCGGCGCTCGAGTTCGAGGAGGCCGCGACATGCGAAGAGACGGCCAAGCCGTCCGTCCAGTACCGACGTGGCCAGTGCGTCGCCATGGCTGGCCCGCCCGTTGGCAGCTCGCGCTAGGGGGGCCGTCCCGTCGCCGAGGCAGCCCGCCACAGGCGATGGGCCCAGAAGGCTGGCCGAGGGAGCGAACTAGACGTCGTAGCGTAGAACCGATCCCACGTTCACCTCGCCGATGCCCCGCGCCGTCCTCCTTCTTGCTGCCCTCCTGATCCCGTTCGCCACACTCGGGGCCGGCTGCGCCACCGGATCGGCCGGCGGCCCGCCGGACGCGATGCTCGATCCGGTCCCCGACGCGTTCGAGGACGAGGCCGACTACCGGCGCCAGCGGGCCCAGACCGAGGCCGCGCTCGCGGCCGCCATCGGCGACGCTGAGGCGTCCGGCGTCGGCGCGTGCCGCGTGGTCCCGACCAGCGAGCAGGCCTGCGGCGGCCCGACGACGTTCGCGGTCTACTCGGCCGAGGCCTCCGACGCCGCCGAGGTCGAGCGCCTCGCGGCCCGGCTCGTCGCGCTCGACGACCTCGCCAACCGCCAGTTCGAGTACGCCTCGACGTGCATGGCGTACCTCCCGCCCGAGCCCGTCCTCCAGGACGGCCGGTGCGTCGGGGACCGGTAGGCGGGCCGCCGCACACCGCACGGGGTTAACCTCGGGGGAATCCCCCCTGACCCATGCGGGACCGCTACGACTACCTCGTCATCGGCTCCGGCGTCGCCGGGCTCTCGTTCGCCCTCCGCGCCGCCGGCCACGGCACCGTGTGTGTGGTGACGAAGAAGGAGTCGGCCGAGAGCAACACGAACTATGCCCAGGGCGGCATCGCGGCCGTCATGGACCCCGACGACACGGTCGAGGAGCACGTCCAAGACACGCTCGTCGCCGGCGCCGGGCTGTGCCACGAGGACGTCGTCCGGATGGTGGTCGAGGAGGGGCCGGAGCGGATCCGGGACCTCATCGACCTCGGCGCCCAGTTCGACCGGGACCCCGACGGGGACCTCCACCTCGGTCGGGAGGGGGGGCACTCGGCCGACCGGATCGTCCATGCGGAGGACATGACGGGGCGGGAGGTCGAGCGCGCGTTGCTCGCGGCGGTTCGCCGGAGCTCGAACATCACGGTCCTCGAGTACCACTACGCCGTCAACCTCCTCACCGAGCACCAGTTGGGCGAGGCGACCGCGCCGGGTGACGATCTCCACTGCTACGGGGCCTACGTGCTCGACAGCCAGACGGGCGTCGTCCACACGGTCCTGGCGAAGGCCACGCTGCTGGCGGCCGGCGGCGCGGGCCAGGTCTACCAACACACGACGAACCCGACCGTCGCGACCGGCGACGGGATCGCGATGGCGTACCGGGCCAAGGCCGTCGTCGCGAACATGGAGTTTATCCAGTTCCACCCGACGAGCCTCTACCTGCCCGGTGCCGACTTCGACGGGCGGAGCTTTCTGATCACCGAGGCCGTCCGCGGCGACGGCGGGATCCTGACGAACCTGGCCGGCGAGCGGTTCATGCCGGCTTACGACGACCGCGAGGAGCTGGCCCCGCGCGACGTGGTCGCGCGCGCCATCGACGACCAGATGAAGAAGCGGGGCGACGACCACGTCTGGCTCGACATCAGCCACAAGAACGCCGACGCGATCCTCGGCCACTTCCCGAACATCCAGGAAACGCTGCTGGAGCACGGCCTCGACATGACCGCCGGCCCGATCCCCGTCGTCCCGGCCGCGCATTACACCTGCGGTGGCGTCGTGGTGGACAACGAGGGACGGACGTCGATCGGGGGGCTCTTCGGGTGCGGCGAGGTCACATGCTCGGGCCTCCACGGGGCCAACCGGCTCGCGTCCAACTCGATCCTCGAGGCCCTCGTCTATGCCCACCGCGCCGTCGACCCGGCGCGGGCGTACGCCGAGGCGGCGGAGTGGGAGGACCGGATCCCGGACTGGGACGAGTCGAACACGGAGAACCCGAGCGAGTGGATCTTGGTGGCGCACAACCGCGAGGAGCTCCGGCGCGTGATGCAGAGCTACGTCGGCATCGTGCGGAGCGAGCACCGGCTGGACCGGGCCGCGCGGCGGATCGACCTCATCTTCCGCGAGACCGAGGAGTTCTACCAGCGGACGAGGATCTCCGCCGAGCTGTGCGAGCTCCGCAACCTCGCGGCCATCGCCCACCTCATCATCACGTGCGCGCGGAGCCGCCACGAGAGCCGCGGCCTCCACACCATGGCCGACTTCCCGGAGACCGACCCGGCCCAGCGGCACGACACGCTCGTCAACGCGCCGGGCGTAGCCGCCGCCTCAGCGTGAGGGGAGGGGCGCTCCTGCTGGCGCTCGCCCTCGCCGGATGTGCCGGGGGCAGCGCCGAGGCGCCCGCCTTCGCCAACCTCGGGACCGACGCCGAGTACGTCGGCGCGGCGACCTGCGCGACGTGCCACGAGGACATCGCCGCGACCTACGCCTCGCATGGGATGGCGAACTCGATGGTGCGGCTGACGGCCGATACGCGTATCGAGCCGTTATTGCAATCGCCGATCGTGGATCCGCACTCCGGGTTCGAGTACCGCGTGATCGAGACCGACGCCGGGCTCGCCCAGGAGGAGCGCCAGTTGAACGCGGACGGCGCCGAGGTGGCCCGCCTCGTGCGCCCGATGGACTGGGTCGTGGGGAGTGGCGACGCGGCGCGGACCTACTTCGCCCGTCGCGGCGACCGCCTCGTCGAGCTCCCGCTCACGTGGTACACCCAGGACGGCGGGCGGTGGGACTTTTCGCCCGGCTACCGGGCGTCGAACCCTCGGTTTGGACGGACAATGCCGGACGGGTGCATGTCGTGCCACAACGCCGTCCCGGAGCGGGTCGTGGGCGTCGAGGATGCCTTCGCCGAGATACCGGAGGGCATCGGGTGCGAGCGGTGCCACGGGCCGGGCTCGGTCCACGTCGAGGCCCGGCTGGCGGACGACTCGGAGCGCGACGGGCCGGACTCGACGATCGTCAACCCGAAGTGGCTGCCGATCGACCTCCGGCTCGACGTCTGCAGCCAGTGCCACCTTCACGCAACCGTCAACGTGCTCCGCCAGGGCGAGGACGCGTATTCGTACCGCCCCGGCCGTCCGCTCTCGGCGCACGAGGCGCTGTTTGCCGTGCCCGGCGTCGACGAGGGCGGGGGGGGCGTGGCCGTCGTGTCCCACGCGGCGCGGATGCGGGCGAGCCCGTGCTACCAGGGCTCGGCGTCGAGCGCGACGCCGCTCGAGTGCGTGACGTGCCACGACCCACACGAGGGGTTCGAGTCGCGCCCAGCGGGAGCCCGCAGCGCCGCCTGCATCACCTGCCATGCCGACGGGCTCGCAGACGCCGTCCCGGCGTCGCTCCGCCGCGAGCACGCCAAGACGATGGGCTGCGTTTCGTGCCACATGCCCCGCGTCGAGGCCGAGGACGCGCCGCATTCGGCGTTCACCGACCACTGGATCCGCGTGGTCGACGGCCCGGCGCGCGCCGTCGTGCCCGAGGTCGGGCGGACCGGTGTCGTCGCCCCGCTCGAGAGGACGGACCGCGAGGGCGACGCGGGGGCCCTCTATGAGGGGGTGGCCGCCATCACGCTCGGCGTCCGCCAGCAGCGCCAGGACCCGGTCGCCAGCGGCGCGCAGTTTGTCCAGATCGCCCTCGACCGGCTCGACGCCGAGGCGTGGCCCGACGCGCGGTTCCTCCTCGGCGTGGCGCTCCACCAGGCTGGCCGGGCTGACGAGGCCGTCGGCCCACTCCGTGCGGCGGCCGAGGCGGCGACGCCCGCGACCCGCCCGCAGCGTCTCGAAACCCTGGCCCGCGCCCTCGCCGACGCCGGCCGCCCAGAGCAGGCCGCGGCCCTGTTCCAGAATGCCATTGGTGCCCAGCCGCGCCGGCCCGAGTCGCACCGCGAGGCCGGGCGCTTCGAACTCGCCCAGAACCGCGCCGAGGCGGCCGAGGGTGCGCTCCGGGACGCCGTCCGCCTCGACCCGTGGGACCCGGAGGCGCACCTCCTGCTCGGCTTGGCCGTGTCGGCCCGCGGCGGCGACGGGACGGCGTCGTGGCGCGAGGCCGTCCGCCTCGATCCCGAGCTGGCGGCGGTCGTGGCATCCGGCGTGCGCGTCCGCGCGGGCGGCGTCGAGCCGTTGTGGACGGCACCGGCGGTGTTCGGATGGCCGTCGGCGGCGCCGATCGAACCCGGCGCGTCGGTCGTCGTCTATTCGACCTCGGGCGGCGTGCTCGCGCGTGGGGCGTGGGGCGAGGTCGCGCGCCGGCTCGGGTCCGGCGTGGTCGTCGTGTCGGCCGGCGGGCGGGTCCGGCGGGTGGCCGTCGTCCGGGGACCGGGCCCGACATAACGCATTATGCACACGAAAAGACGGATCTGAGGGGGTCTGGGGGCGTTGACGGGATTGCGACGCCCGAGCCCCGGCCGTACCTTCCCGGTGCTCCTTCGCGGAGCGTGCGAGGGGAGGTAGGGGTCCTGCCTCCCGTTGTTTTTGGCGCCTCGCCCGGGGCTCAGC
>JAAXJP010000423.1 GCA_012269805.1 Rubrivirga sp. | reverse complement strand
CCTCCCCATCCCGGTGGTGCGCCGCCCTCGCGCTCGTCGTCGCCGTGTCCCTCTCGGGCTGCAGCGGCACGGGCAACCAGACGTTCGGCTCGTACATCGAGGCGATGTCCCCGCCGCCGGCCGGTGAGGCCCCGGTCCTCCGGCTCTACTTCGACCGCGACGGCGACCTCTACCCCGGCCCGCTCGTGGACGTCGACCTCAGCGACGACGCGATGGACGCGGCGGGCCACCCCGCGCTGTGGAACGTCGGGCTCCGGTACAAGCTGGAGTGCCACTTCGCACGCGAGCGGGGCGAGGTCCCCGAGCCGTGCGAGGAGGGCGGGCGCCCGTTCGGCGACGGGGTGCGGCCGTGGGCCTCGGCCCTCGCCGCCCTCGGCGTCCCGCCGAACGGGTCGACGCGCGACGTGTGGTGGCGTCTCCAAGACGCGCTCGCAGCGCGGGCGGCCGGGGCGATCCACGAGGCCGCGCGGCGCCCCGACGGATCGGCGCGGACGGTCGTCCTGCTCGTCCACGGGTTCAACAACGAGGCGGGCGCGGCGGAGGCGAGCTACGCGGCGGTCCGGGCGGAGGTCGAGCGGTGGCTCCCGGGGCCCGACGCGAAGGTGTTCGTGCAGGTGTACTGGGACGGCCTCGAGAACAAGCTCGGGATCCCGATCTGGAAGGAGGCCCAGTTCAACTTCCCGCTGGTGGGGCTGGGGCTCCGGCGCGTGGTGACCCTGGTCGGGTCCGACGTCCCCCTCCGCGTCGTGACGCACAGCAGCGGCGGCCCGCTCGCGGCCAACGCGTTCTGGGACGCGTCCGCGGCGATCACGGGCGGGCCGCGCGACCAGGTCCGTCTCCAGCGCGACGCCTCTCGGTGGCCCCGGTACCGGGACGTCTACGCCCCCCACCGCGCGGACACGACCGGGCGCTGGGCGATCCCCGACCACGGCGACGTGCGGCTCGGGATGATCGTCCCGGCGATGCCCGGCGACACGTTCGACTACTTCGACGCGGGGCCGGGCGGGCCCACCCGGATCGTGATCGGCGTCAACCGGAACGACATGGCGATCATCAAGCTTGGGGTCCCGACGAGCCTGACGCCGTGGCGGGCGACGTGCCGCCAGTCGGGCTCGGCGTGCCTGTCGGCGTTGCCGGCGGGGTACTGCGGCCGGGTCCGGCCGAGGTTGCGGGACGACCCCGACACCGCCCTCCGCCTCGTCGACTTCACCGAGCCCCGCTCCCACCGGTGGGGGCTGTTGTGGGACGACCACGCGGTCGGTGCGTACCTCGACCGGCGGGATGCGGGCCGGTTCTTCCGGCTCCTGTTTGCCGATGGTCTGGAGGACCCGGTGGAAGAGTCGGACTGGTGCCGGTAGCGCGGCCGCAATCCGCCTCCGCGAGCACGTCGTGGCGGACGCCAGACTTCGCCCTCCACTCGCGCGGGCGTTGCGACGCCCTCCGCCCCGGGTCCTGTCGCCCTGCTCGCGGAGGCGCCGTCTTCACCCCCCGAGGAGTCGTTTCCACCAGGGCCTCGGGCCGGAGTCCGGGGTTGGAAGGCGCGGCGGGGCCGGGGAGGCGTGCGGCGTCTGCAGCGTAGGGGCCGCGGGCTCGACTCGCGAAGGGAGCGCTGCGCGGAGCGTCGGGGGGGGTATGGGCGCGGGATCGGCGGCGGGTGCGAGGCAGGCGCGCTCTACGGCCGCGACGAAAGCCGTCCACGCTTGGTCTGGGTTACCGCCGAAGAGGCCCGCGTGGTACTCGAAGTCCCTGATCCGGTCGGAGCCGGGGGCTTCGCCGGTGCCCTCCAGCCACCGGACGTACTCCGTGGCGGGCTTGAGCACCCGCCGCGCGGTCCAGGAGACGGCCGTAGCCGCCTCGACGCCCAGCGCGGCCAGGCGGCGGTAGAGGTACTCGAGGGCGAGGTCGGGGGGGCGGGTGACGAGGCGGCCGTCCTCGATCGGGGCAGGGCTCCTCTCGCGGATCAGGCGGTAGAACGCACCGAGGTCGCCCCCCAGCCAGAGGTTCGTGGCTGACGCCGCATCGCGCGCGGCCTGTTTGAGAGTCGGCGGCTTGCCGCCCCGGGCGTTGACGGCAACGTGGTAGCGCTCAGCGGCCCCTTCGAGGGCGGAGCGCTCCCGATCGCGGAGGTAGCCGTCGAGGTAGCGGTCGGCCCACGTTCGCCGAGCGTCGGTGATGAGGTCCCGGACCGTCTCGAACCCGTCGCGGCGCGTCCCGCCGCCCGACCGCGTCGTGATCGTGAAGAGGCCGGACTCGGAGGGGATCGTGTGCTCGTCGGTCCAGACCTGTTGCGGAGGGCCGAGGAGCCGCTCGGCCTGCGCGATGGCGCGGAGGAAGGCGGGGTCGACCGGGGTCCCGGCGTCGGCGAGCGCGGCGATCTCGCGGGCGTGGTACTCGGGGAGCCCAGGGAGGTCCGTGCGCGAGGACGGTCCCTCGCAGACGAACCAGGCCGTGAGCGCGACGCCCTCCCAGAAGGCGAGCGCGGGGCCGAGGGCCTCGGCCATGCGGGCGTGGGGCGACCACTCGGTCACGGTGCGTTCGGGGTGGCGGGTCCAGGCGTGGCCGCCCCAGAGCGCCTCGATGTCGGAGACGAGGTCGCTGGGGACTCGGGTCCGGTAGAGGTCGTGCCCGTGGACCCCGGAGTCGTCCGGGGAGGGGCCGAGCGAGCCGGAGTCGACGAGGCCCCAGAGCGACGTATCCCCGGACCGCTGGCGGGCGTGGGCGGCGTCGAACACGTCCCAGAACCGCCGGAGCACGTCGGCGCGGTCGGGGCCGGACGACTCGAGGGCGTCGGCGCCGAAGACCGCGGCCGCGACGGCCGCGACGTCGTCGGTCGTCGTGCCCGTCGCGTGAGCGACGGCGTCGAGGTCGGAGGTCGGTGTCGCCGCGAGGTCGACCGAGGGGATCGCGGTGGCGACGTGCTCCTGGGGGTGGACCGCCTCGCCGAGGTAGGCGACGAACGCGCGCCAGTCCCCGCCCCAGGCGCCGACGAAGGCCGGCCGGAGCGCTGCGGGCACGACGCGCTTCTGGAGCGCGGTCCCGTCGGCCTTGGCGCGGGCGTAGTACTTCTCGACGAGGGGCCGCTGGAGGAGGTGCCGGAGGCGGGCTCCGGCGTCGGCGGGGAGCCCGTCGCGAAGGGCCTCGACGTAGGCGAGGAGCGCCTCGTGGCGGGCGTCGGCCGAGAGCTTCGACCATCCGTTCCCATAGCGGACCGTCTTGAAGGCGTCGGACGTAGAAAGCCCGAGGGTGCCGAGCGCCACCGCTAGGCCGGTCCACAGCGCCTCCTGCTCCGCCCGGTCCATCGTTCCCGCGTCGACCGTTCGGAGGGTGACCGGGGCGTAGAGGAGGTCGAGGGCGGGGGCGAGGAGGGACCAGACGGCGACCGCCTCGGGCGTGTCGAGGGCGAGGCGGGCCCGCTCGTCGGCCGAGACCAGGGGTCCGAACCGTCCGCGCGTGCGGAGGCTCCAGGCGGTCGAGAGCGGTCCGACGACGAGCGACGCCTTCTCGGGGAGGGACCAGAACCCGTTCGCGCGGACGGCGTCGGGCGAGCGCGCGGCAGCGACCCAGGCCCTGTCGTCGGCGTCGAGGTCCGGGAGGTGGAGTCGATGACCTCGGGCGCGGGTCTTGTCAAGGTAGGCGACGCGCTCGCCGGCGAGGCTCCGGGCCGCGACGCGGCCGATCAGTCGGTCGAGCGGAGCGAAGGCGTCGGCGTGGCCCGCCTCCCGCTCCAGGGCGAGCGCGTCGGAGGTCGGGGCGTCGAGGAGTCGGCGGCCGAAGGACGTGGGCATGGGCTACTGCGACAGCTTCTGGACGATGGCGACGAACGTCTCGAACGGGACGGGGTCCGCGTTGGCCGCGGCGTAGCGGGCGTACTGCTGGGCGAGCGCCTCGGTGCGACGCTCGGAGCGCCGGCGCTCGACGCGGTCCCGGTCGTGGACGACGTGGGCGTGGACGTGGCCGACCTCGGCGGTCACCTCGACCGCGGGGCCGCCTCCCCCCTCCCCTGCCCCGCCGGTGCCCTCCGGTGCGGGGACGGGCTCGACCGAGGTCACCGGGATCGGGTCGAGGTCGTTCTCGGCCCGGAGCGTGCCGAGGTGGTCGTCGAGCCCGAGCTCGGCGTGGTAGACGACGTCGAGGACCTGGTCGGCCGCGACGTCGGGGTGGCGGACGCGCCGGACGCCGCGCCCGACGAACTGGTAGAACTCCCCGTAGCTCCCGTAGGGCCGGAGCGGGACGACGACCGAGATCGGCGGGAAGTCGTACCCCTGCCCGAGCATCCGGAGCTGGACGAGGCCCTGGAGGTCGCCCGAGTCGTTCTCGAACCGGGCCCGGAGCCCGGCGATCTCGGACTCCCCCATCGAGTGGTGGAGGTAGGCCGTCGGGACCCCGTGCTGGCGGGCGATCCGAGCGATCTGGGCCTCGTGCTCCTCGCCGAGCGCGCTGAACAGGACGCGGGGCTTGACCGGGGCCAGGCGCTCGGCCTGCTCGTCGAGCGCGCGCCGGACGGCCCGCATGACGTGGTGGATGGACGCGTCGGACTTGGCCGTGATCCGGGCGACCTTCCGGGGGTCGCGGATGGCGTCGAGGAGCGCCTCGCGCCCGACGATCTCCTCGCGGTCCCCCGAGGGCCAGACGACCTCGTAGGTCGTCGCGAGCGGGTCGGGCTCGAACCGGACGGCCCGGACGCGCTTGGCGTGGCCATCGGCGACGGCGTCGGTGAGCCGGTAGCGGTAGACGACGTCGGCCTCGATGGGCCGGCCGTCGAGCCGCTGGAAGCACGCCGACATGAGGAGCGTGCGGGCGCGGGGGAAGTGGGCGAAGAGCCGCCGGTACGAGTCGGCCGCGGCGATGTGGGCCTCGTCGACCACGATGACGTCGACGGCGTCAGGGTCGAGCTTGGCGAGCAGGCCGTCCTCGTCCGTTCCCAGCGCGTGAAAATTGGTGACGACGACGTCGGCCGCGTCGAGGTCCGCGGCCGGG
>JAAXJP010000448.1 GCA_012269805.1 Rubrivirga sp. | reverse complement strand
GTCCCGTACAGGGCGAGGTGCTTCGAGACCACCCACGTCGGCGAGACGCCGGCCGTGATCCGCCAGCCGTCGTAGAAGGCGCCGCCGCCGGCCGAGACGGACGCCCGTCGCGGCTGGCCGCCCGGCGTGCCGGCGGAGACCCTCCCCGAGGCGAACGTGTAGGCGCCGGCGGGCACGTCGGCGTCGTCGCCCAGCGAGAACCCGCCGCGGAGGTCCTCGTGGGCGAGGTTCACGCCGGCCGCCAGCGACGCGCCCGACTGGAACTGGCCGTCCCAGCTCAGGTCGCTGTCGACCGTCTCGACCGAGCCGTCGGCGTTGCGGAGGAACGCGAGCGACGAGGCTTCGACGCGGTGGCGCGAGAACGGGCCGCCGGCGCCCCACCCCTGCGACAGCTCGCCCCGGAGCGCCGTGTAGTCGCGCCGCTGCTCGAAGCCGAGGCCGGGCCGGTAGGCCTCGCCCGAATAGGCCACGGTCGCCGAGTAGCTCGTGCCGGTGTAGGCCCGCCGCTCCAGCCGTGCCCGCAGTCGCGCCGTGTCCCAGAAGGGGGCGCCGTCCGCCCCGCTGTCGACGGTCTGGACGGCGTTCAGCGACAGGAACGACTCCTCGAACACGCGGACGTCGGCGTCGAGGCCGAGGGCGAGGTTCGTGGCGCCGTCCTCCGAGACCCGGCTCGTGAGCATGGCCCCGGCCGTCGAGCGCGCGTTGAGCACGGGCCGCCGCACCCGCAACACGCCGACGTTCTCGGACGGGAGCCGGTCGTCGAGTTCGACCCCGATCGTCCGCCGCCCCGTCTGGAGGTTGATCGCGCCGACCTCCCAGGCGCCGACGCGGCCCACGAGCCGGCCGCCGCCGAGGAGCGGGACGGCCTCGCCGCCGACGAGCCCGACCCGCCGGCTGTAGAACAGGCGGTCGGCCCCGCCCAGCCCGACGTCGAACAGGCTCGCCCGCTCGAGGAAGAACTGGCGCTGCTCGGGGAAGAAGAGCGAGAACCGCGTCAGGTTGACCTGCGGCGCGTCGGCCTCGACCTGGGCGAAGTCCGTGTTGAGCGTGAGGTCGAGCGTGAGGTCGTCGGTGAGCCCCACCTTGACGTCGGCGCCGATCTCCGTCACGGCGTCGTCGGTGCGGACGTAGGCCGTCCCGGGGTCGTTGAGGTGGAACTCCTGGCCCATCCCGCCGAGCGCGTAGGGCGTGACGTACACCTGGCGGCGCGGCTCGACGCCCTCGAACACGACGGTCTGAAACTGCGACGGCTTGTTGAAGCTCCAGAACCCCCAGTCGGGCCGGATGGCTGGGAAGATGTCGAGTTCGTTCTTTTTGCCGAGGTAGCGCCACGCGCTCAGCCCCATCGTCACGCGCCCGTCCTCGGACCGGAACCGGAGGCTGGAGAACGGCACGCGCATCTCGGCGAACCAGCCCTCGTCGGTGACGGTCGCTCCGGCGTCCCAGAACGTGTCCCAGGTGTCGTCGTTGGCGCCCGTGTCGCCGGCGTACGCAGCGTCGGTGCGCGAGCCGGTCGGCGTGGTGTGGAAGGCGACGCCGGTCTCGTCGTCGTTGTAGGTGTCGAGGCTGAGGTTGAGGTAGTCGGTCCCGAGCGTCGAGAGGTCCCGCTCGAACGACGCTGCGAAGACGGCCTCGGGCGGGGCATAGCACCGGCACGAGAGGTAGACGGCCTCGTCGTCGTAGGCGAGCCGGATCTCGGTCGGCTCGGAGGGCGCCTCGCCGAACGACGGCCAGTGCGTCACGAGCGGGAGCGGGGCGACGGCGTCCCACGCGGCCTCGTCCACGCGGCCGTCGACGACGACCGGGCCCGTCAGCCGGGGCACCACGAACGGCTCGTCGAGGGGCGGCGGGACGAGCGGGCGCTCCGTCGACAATTGGGCCGTGGCGAGGGCGGGCGCCAGCAGGGCGAGAAGAGCGAGGCGGCGGATCATGGCTGGGGGGGTCAGTTGAACAGGTCGGCCGCCACCCTCCACTCGCCGTCCTCCCTCGTCCACACGACGAGGTAGCCCCCCTCGACCGTGGTGCCGTCGGCCAGCGTCGTCGTGGCCCGGCCCCAGTCGTAGGCCATGTCCCCGGAGGGCGAAACGACGGCGTCCACGGGCTCCCACGAGACCGACACGCCGTCGGCGGCCTCGGCGGCGAGGAGCGCGCGTGTCGTGGCGACCACACTGTCGCGCCCGGCGGCCGGAGGTTGGCCCGGGGCCAGGAGGACCGACTCGTCGGCCAGGAGCGCGGCGATGCCGTCCACGTCACCCCGCCCGTACATGTCGGACCACTCCCGCTCCAGAGCCATCAGCGTGTCCGCTTCGGCGGCCTGGTCGACGGCGGCCTCCGAGGAGGTCTGCGGGCTGGGCTGACAGGCGCCGAGGGCGAGCGCCAGCAGGGCGACGGGAAGGAGGCGGTACGGCATGGCTAGGCGAGGTGTGGGTTCAATGACCGTGTCGAGTACGAGCACTCCCCGTCTCCACCCCGCGGGGGAAGAGGGCCGGGGTGAGGGGGGGCCGAGGGATCGCGGCGGTCGATCCGCCCTCACCCTGTCCCATGGGGAGAGGGGACGTCGGAGGAAGCGGCGAGGCGTCGAGGGCGGCGAGGCGGTCGACGTGCGCGGCCACGTCCACGCGGAGTAGCAGGACGGCGGTGGCGACCGGCACGACGGCCATCGCGGCGAACATCTGCGACGGGGTGAGGGCGCCCACGAGCGGCCCCATCAGCGCCGAGCCCGTCACCAGCCCGACGTTGCCGATCGCCATGTAGAGGGAGAACTGAACGCCCGCGACGGGCCTCCAGCAGAGGGCCATGCACGTCGCGAAAAAGGCGATCGTGGCCAGCGTCTGCGCCGTCACCCAGAGCAGCAGGTAGGCCTCCGTGACGAGCGCCGTCGACCAGAGCGGGGCCGCGAGCGCCATCGCCACGGCCACGGCGACGAGCACCAGCAGGGCCGCGCGGACGGCCCGCGCTCGCCCCAGCCACCGCACCAGCCACCCGCCCCCGATCATGCCGACGAGGCCACCGACGAGGGTCCCGAGCGCCTTCGCGTTCGAGAACGCCGCGTCGGTCCACCCGAGGTGCTGCACGACGAACACGGGCCCGTAGGCGTCGAACAGGCCCTGGTGGAGGAGGAGCGCGAAGCCGGCCGCGGCCACGAGCAAGCTGGCCGGGAGGAACACGACGCGGCGGAGGCTCCGGCCGATCGCGCGCCACCCGTCGAGTTGGAGCGCCCGCGCCTCGGGCGACGCCGCGCCCGCCGTCCACGGCAGGAGCCGCTCGCCGGGCCGCTCGCGGACGACGAGCGGGAGCGCCATAAACGCGAGCGTCACGACCGCCGCCGCCAGCAGCGTGCCCAAGAGCCCGACGGCCCCGAGCAGCCACGCCCCGCCCGCCGACGTGCCCGCGATCCCGAACACCTTGCCGCCCCACATCAGCCCGTTCGCAAACGGCTGCTCGTCGAGGGGCACCACGTCGATCGTGAGCGCGTCGGTCGCGATGTCCTGGAGGGCGAGGAACAGGCTCCCACCGACCATCACGCCCGTGAGCAGGCCGAGGTTGGCGAGCGGGTCGGGCACCAGCGTCATGGCGACGTAGCCCGCGGCCGCCCCCAGCGTCCCGACGAGGACCCACGGCCGGCGCCGGCCCATCGCGAGGACCGTGTAGCGCTCCATGAGGGGTGCGTAGAGCAGCTTGAGGGTCCACGGCAGCACGGCCGCGCTGATGAAGCCGCCGATGGCCACCGGCGAGGCGCCCTGCGCGGCCAGGTAGGCGGGGATGGCGATGATCAGCAGCCCGTACTGGACGCCCTGCGCGACGTACATCGCGGTGACGAACGTGAGGCGGAGCGGCCGGCTGGCGGAGAGGGCAGGGAGCATGGGATCAGGCGACGGGTTCGAGAGCGGGACGGCGGATCGCGGTGGGCGGCTCGGCCTCGGCAGGCACGTCCTCGCCGAGCCAGTCAGCCGGGTCGTCGGGCGGGAGGCGGCGGGCGTAGTGGGCGTAGACCGGGAGCCCGAGCGCGATCAGCCCGAGCCCCGCCAGCGCCCGCCCCGGCGTGGCGACGAGCGTGTTGACGAGGAGGAACCCGACCGCCAGCAGGTAGAGCGCCGGCACGACCGGGTAGCCCCAGGCCCGCACCGGCCGCTCGGCCTCGGGACGCTGGCGGCGGAGCATGAACAGCGCCCCGACGGCGAGGCCCTGGAACAGGAGCGTCGCGAAGACGAACAGGTCGGTCAGGATGTCGAATGTGCCCGAGATCGCGTAGAGCGCCGCCAGCACCCCAATCAGGAGGGCCCCGTTGGCCGGCACGCGCGTGCGGGCCGTGAGCCGTGCGAGCCGGCGCGGGAGGAGGCCGTCGCGGGCCATCGCGAAGGGCACGCGCGCCATCGCGAGGAGCGACGCGTAGAGCGTGCCGAACGAGGACACCATCAGCCCTGCCGCCATCGCCGACGCCGCCCCCGCACCGACGAGCCGCACGGCCACCTCGTGCGCGACGGACGACGACGGCGACACGCCCGCGACAGCCTCGGGCGGCAGCACGTAGAAGTAAGCCGCGTTCACGAGCAGGTACAGCGCCACAATGAGCCCGACCGCGCCGACGAGCGCGCGCGGCAGCGTCCACGACGGCCGCCGGACCTCGCCGGCCACGCTGACCATGTACTGCCAGCCGTTGTAGCTCCACAGCGCTCCAATCGTGGCGGCCCCGAACCCGGCCACACCGAACCGCGCGCTGGCGGGCACGTCGGCGCAGGCCGCCGCGGCCCCGGACGCGCCGAGGTGGGCCCACGACCCGTCGCCCAGCAGGAACGCGCC
This sequence comes from Rubrivirga sp., assembly GCA_012269805.1. Taxonomy (GTDB): domain Bacteria; phylum Bacteroidota; class Rhodothermia; order Rhodothermales; family Rubricoccaceae; genus Rubrivirga. The sequence goes on along the minus strand of JAAXJP010000448.1, from coordinate 186 downwards.
GAGGCCGATGCCGAGCACGAGGACCACCTTCACCGCCGTCAGCGCGGTCGCGATGCGCCCGGACGACCGCACCGAGGCGAGGTTGAGCGCGACGACCACCCCGAGGACCGCGAGCGGGACGACGCGGACCGCCCACGGCGGCAACGCCCCGCCCCCGAGGTCGGTCAGGAAGACGACGAACAGGAT
>JAAXJP010000252.1 GCA_012269805.1 Rubrivirga sp. | reverse complement strand
CGCGTTCACGAGCGGCCCCCCCGCGGTGCCGCGGTTGAGGGCCGCGGCGGTCTGGATCATGGCGCGGAAGACGCGGCCCTGCTGGGCCGGGAAGTCACGCCCGACGGCGCTCACGACGCCCACGGTCACGGTCGGCTCGGCGGCCTCGAACAGCCCGAACGGGTTGCCCAGCGCGATGGCCCACTCGCCGACGACGGCCCCCTCGTCCTCCTCGAAGGCGAGGTACGGGAGCGCCTCGTCGGGCTCGACTTTGAGGAGCGCGATGTCGGTCTCGGGATCGGTCCCGACGAGCTCGGCCGCCATCTGCGTCCCGTCCGGGAAGGCGATCGTGATCTCGGTCGCGTTGACCTCGATGCCGCGGTTCGAGACCACATGGTCGTTCGTCACGATGTAGCCGTCCGGCGAGATGATGAACCCCGACCCGAGGCCCTGGACGCGCTGCTGGATCCTCCGGCCCGGGAGACGCCGGCCGTAGAACAACTCGAGCAGCGGATCGGCACGCTGGACCACGTTCCGCGTCGCGATCACGTTGACCGACACGACGGCCGGGCTGGCGGCCTCGACGGCCCGCGTGATGGCCGTCCGGCGGCTCGTGGCGATCTCGCCGTCGAGCCGCTCGAGCGCGCCCGGCCCGTCGGCGACGGGCGTCTGAACGGAGAGCGGCCCGTCGGCCGACTGCTGGGAGTAGGCTTCCTGCTGGCATCCGGCGAGGGCCAGCGCGAGAACGAGAGCGTATCGCATGGGGGCTCTAGAAGAGGTCGGGCGTACGGGAGGAGGCCCGGTCGGTTTCTGCTTCGCAACGTCTCGACGGGCCGCGGGCGTACCCGCGCTCGCGGTGAGACGCTCCGGTCGACCTCGGCGCGGGCGTGGCGGTACCATGCGCGTCCTCTCTGCCGCCGCCCGTGCCCGCCCTTTCCCACCGCCTCGCCCGCCTCGCGTTCGCCGGCATGGTCGGGTGGCTGGCCCTCCTGTTCCTCCCGCTCGCGACAGCCCCTGGGGCCGCGGAGGAGGCCGGACACCTGTTGTTGCTGGCGCCGCTCGTGCTCGTCCCGCTCTTCCTGGTCGCCAGCGCGCCCGCGACGTTCGGGCCGGCGCCACGGTCGCTGGACGTGGCGTCGTGGCTCCTGCTCCCGGGCGCGCTCGGCGCCGCGGGCTCGCTCCTCGTCCCGGCTGGCGCCCTCGCGGGGCTGCTCGCTGTGCCGTGGCTGCTGGCGTCCGGCGCCGTCGCCGTCTGGGCCGTCCGCGGCGGGCTCCGGCGCTGGCGTGAAGGCCGCCTCGACGCGGCCGAGGCGGCCCTCACCATGGGCTGGGCGACCCTCCCGGGCGGCGCCGTCTGGCTCGTCCTCGCGCGCTCCGACGTCGCGACGGGCTACGGCCCCCTCGTCGGGCTCCTCACGGCCGCCCACTTCCACTACGCCGGCGGCCTCGTGCTCGTCTGGACTGGGCTCCTCGGCCGAACGCTCGGCGCTCCGCTCCGCCCTCTCTACCGCATGCTCATCGTCGGCCTTGTGGTCGGCTTCTGGGGCGTCGCGGTCGGGATCGCCCTCGGCCGCGGGCCGGCCGGCGGGTCGCTCGTCGAGACCGTCTCGGTCGTGGTCCTGGCCGCCTCGGCGATCGGGGCGGGGGGGCTGGGGCTCGTCCGGGCCGGCCGGATCCAGGACCGGATGGCCGGGCTGATGATCGCCGTCTCCGGCGGCGTGCTGATCCTCGCGATGGGGTTCGCCCTGTGGTTCCACCTCGGCGCACGGCTCGGCGCCGACGCACCCGACGTGGCGCAGATGGTGAGCCGCCACGGCTGGCTCAACGCGTTCTTCGGCCTGTGGGGGGCGCTCGGCTGGCGCCGCCTCCGACCGCGGCCCGCTTCGCCGGCGCGCTGACCCGACCTACTCCAGGGTCACCCGGCGCTCCGCCGAGGCCGACGCGCCTGAGGTCTCGTCGGCGACGGTCACGGTGAGCGTGTACTCGCCGGGGTCCTGGTCGCGGACGTCGACGAAGAACGAGACGAGGTCGTCGGGCCGCGAGCCACTCGCCTCGGTGCGGACCGAGACGCCGGGGCCCTGCCCGCGGCCGAAGATCAGACCGAGCAGGCCGCCCCGCCGGGCCTCCGGGCGGAGCGTGGCCTCGACCGTGTAGCGCGTCCGGCCGTCCTCCAGCCCGAGGCCGTACGCCTCGAGGACGACGTAGACCGGGTCCGTCGTCGGGAAGGCGGCGCGCGGGGTCGGCACGATGCCGAGGCCGCCCCTCGCGACCGGCCCACGCCCCTCGTCGTCGACCGACGTCGCCAGCAGGAGGTCGCTCACTCCAAACCCGCCCGCCAGCGGCTGAATGGGCTCCGTCGCCGCGCCCCACGCCGTGCCGCCGTTGCCCTCCGCCTCGACGCGGACCTCGCCCGCGTCACGCATCCGGACCCCCGCGGCCTCGACCCACACCGGCCCGCCACCGCTCCGAACGATCCGCCCCGCCGCGAGACGCTCGTGCTCCTGCACCGCCCGGTCCACGACGGCGCCGTCGACGCGGGCGAACGCGCCGGTGCGAAGCGGCGCCGCGACCGAATCCACGGGGACGCCCCAGGCCACGATCACGTCGGTCCCGCCGCCGGGCGCGCGGAACCGCGAGGCCAGCGCGGCCACCTCGAACGTCGGAGAGACCTGCGTCCGCTCGGGGTCCGTCCGCTGGAGCGCCTCGTCGCGCATCACGAAGTCGTCGTTCTGGGCCGATGGGCTCGTGGCGAACGCCGAGGCGGGCGGGCTGTAGCGGCGGAACACGCCGTCCCGCTCGGGGTCGTCGAAGACGAACTGGAGGTCGTCGTCGTAGTCCCAGACACGGAAGTTCTGGTCGCCGTAAGCCGCGACGTCGAACTCGCCGGGCGAGAACGAGAGGGCCTGGACGGGCCGGCCGTAGCGGACCCACAGCGCGCCCTGCTCCGTCTCGGCGCCGGGACCCGGCGGGCGCTCGAACAAGTCGCCCACGTTCCGCCCGAACAGGAGGTCGGCCTCGACGACGCGGGCGCGGTGCTCGATCTGCCGCTCGGAGCGCTCGGTGAGCAGGCGGGGATCGGCCTCGGCCCAGAACGCGGCCCCGACCGCCTCTGGGTCGGCGTCGTAGGCGTCACGCCGGTCGACCGGAAGGAGCGAGCGGACGTCGTCGAACCGGGCGCGCGCGGCGGGTCCCAGCCGGGCGAGGGCGCGGTCGAACGCGGCGCCCGCCGCTGTGAGGTCGCCGAGGCGAAAGTGAGCGAGACCGGCGTAGAGGTCGGCGCGTGGGTCGTCGGTGGCGGTGCCGAACCGCCCGGCGAGGTCGAGGAGCGCCGTCCACTCCTGGTCGACCGCCGCGACCGTCGCGGCGGCGGTGTAGGCGGGGACGGCGGACGGGTCCGCCGCGACCCAGTCGCGGACGAGGTCGGCCAGGTCCTCCCGCGCCCGCTCCGCCCGCCGGCTCCGGTCGAGCAGTCCCCCCATCGCCGTCCGCTGGTCCACGTCGAACCGCGTCTGCGCCATCCGCGTGCGGATCTCGGACGGGCCGACGAAGTCGCCGTACGGCGACGAGACGTCCACGAAGTCGACGCGGTCGTTCCACTGGAGGACCGTCACGACGGCGTCGTCGGCGAGGACGCGGAGCGCGAGCGTGTCGTCGGGCGCGGCCCGCCGGAGCCGCGTCGCCACGTCGACGAGCTGCTGGTGGCGGAACGGGCGCGGGAGGCCGCCGACGTAGTGGCCCGCCAGTTCAAGACGGAGCCGGAGGTGGTTGAGCGCGGGGTCGTCGGGCGCGTCGCGGAGGGCGCGGCGGACGGCGTCGTAGGCGGCCGACGAATCGCCGGCGGCGAGGAGCGCGCGGGCCGCCTCGGCGGGCCCCTCCGCCCCGGACGCTGGGGCGGGCTGAGCGCGCGCGACCGACGCGACGAGGCAGACGACGAGGACGAAGCGGATCACAGGTCGAATCGGTGGGGGCCGTCCGGAAGAAACCACGAGGCCCGAACGGCACGCGGGCCGGCGGGCGTGCCCCGCGGGCGTCGCCGGCCCCCTCTGCCTCGGCGCCGAGGCGGGCGGAGTGGCGCCCCCTCGCGTCGCTCGAGAGCGACCGGCCGGGCGCGCCCCTCAGCTCCCCATGTGCGACTGGAGCTCCTGGCGGCGGCCCTTCTGGCGGAGCTTCCGGAGCGCTTTCTCCTTGATCTGGCGGACGCGCTCGCGCGTGAGCTCGTACTCCTGCCCGATCTCCTCGAGCGTCATCGGGGTCTCGCGGCCGATGCCGAAGTACAGGCGCGTGATCTCGGCCTCCCGCGGCGACAGCGAGGCGAGCGCCCGCTCGATGTCCTTCTTGACGCTCTCGCCCACGAGCTGCTCGTCGGGCGGCGCGTCGGCCGCGTCGGCGAGGACGTCGAGGAGGTTGTTGTCGTCCTCCTCCCCGAACGGCTCGTCGACGGAGAGGGACCGCGACTGGTGGCGGAGCGCGTCCTCGATCTTCTGGGGGGGGAGGTCCAGCTCCTCGGCCAGCTCCTCGACGTTCGGCGGCCGTTTGTAGGCCTGGGCGAGCCGCGCCGAGGCCTTCCGGATCTTCGAGATGGTCCCGATCCGGTTGAGCGGGAGCCGGACCGTCCGGGCCTGCTCGGCGAGCGCCTGGAGGATCGCCTGCCGGATCCACCACACGGCGTACGAGATAAACTTGAACCCGCGCGTCTCGTCGAACCGCTGGGCCGCCTTGATCAGCCCGTAGTTCCCCTCGTTGATGAGGTCGGCGAGCGTGAGCCCCTGGCCCTGGTACTTTTTCGCCACCGACACCACGAACCGGAGGTTGGCCCGGACCATGTGGTGGAGCGCCTCGTCGTCGCCGGCCTGAATCCGCTGGGCGAGTTCGACCTCCTCCTCGGCCGTGAGCAGCGGAATCTGCCCGATCTCCTGGAGGTACTGGTCCAGCATCCGCTGGCTTCGGGGGACATACATGGCGCCGGGGGCGGCTAGGGAAACAAGGGCGAGACGCAGGCGGGGTGGGGGAGGCCGCAGAG
>JAAXJP010000497.1:2161-5003 GCA_012269805.1 Rubrivirga sp. | reverse complement strand
CCTCTACGACAACGGTGAAGTTTACGGATGCACGGATCCTGTGGCCACCAACTACAACCCCGATGCCACGGTGGACGCCGGCGCCGGCAGTTTCCCGAGCGTCTGCGCCGGCATGCGCGCCGGGGTGCTGGTCCTCGCCGCGGCCCCCGGCTGCGCCGCCGCCTTCCTCTCGGTCACGAACCCGGACGAGCTCAGCCAGGACACCTACTGGAAGACCGAGGCCGACGCCCTCCAGGGCCTCACGGCCGTGTACGGCCAGCTCCAGAGCACCGACCGGTGGAGCTGGTTCGAGATGCAGTACACGGGCCTGAACTACCGGGCCGACGACGTCCGCGCCACCCGCCTGGACCTCCCGTTCGCCGCGGCCCTCGCCTCCTTCACCTACTCGACCGACAACGTCGCCATCCAGACGATCTGGTCGGACTACTACCGGGGCGTCTTCTACGCCAACCAGGTCATCGAGAACGTCCCCGGCATCGAGATGGACCCCGCCCGGCGGGACCAGATCGTCGGCGAGGCCAAGTTCCTCCGGGGGTACTACTACTTCGTCCTCCTCAACACCTTCCGCAACGTCCCCCTCATCCTGGAGACGCCGGAAGGCTCCGAGGACTACACCCCCGCCCAGGCCACCCCGGACGACGTGTGGGCCCAGATCGAGGCGGACTTCCGGGACGCCGCGGCCGTCCTCCCGGCCACCCCGTGGCCGGCCCAGTTCGCCGGCCGGGTCACGAAGGGGACGGCGCAGGCCTACCTCGGCAAGGCCCACCTTTTCCAGGAGCAGTGGGCGGAGGCGGCCTCGGCGTTCGAGGCCGTGATCAACGGGGGGGGGTACGCGCTCCTCGACGAGTTCGCCGACAACTTCAACGGGAGCCACGAGAACGGGGCCGAGTCCCTTTTCGAGATCCAGCACTCGGCCGCTCGGCCCAACAACGTCACCGAGTCGACCCCGCTCATCCCCGAGCAGGCCCCCTTCGCCCTGGGGGGCTGGGAGGAGTTCTTCCCCTCGGACTGGCTCATGGACCTCATGAGGACGGACGTCACCGCCGACGGGGAGCCGACGGAGCGGGTCCTGGCCACCGTCTTCTTCGACCACCCCCGGTCCGAGATGCTCGGGACCCCCTACGCCGAGGTGGAGGGCGACCTCGGGCCGGAGAAGGTGTTCTTCAAAAAGTACGCCTACGACAACGACCTCTCGGGCGCGGGGCAGACCACCCGGGCCGGGATCAACGTCCACCTCATGCGCTACGCGGACCTCCTCCTCATGCACGCCGAGGCCCTCAACGAGCTCGGCCGCACCGGCGAGGCCGCCAGCTACGTCAACCGCGTCCGGGAGCGGTCCGGCGCGGTCCCGATCGGCGCCATGGGGCAGGCCGAACTCCGCCAGCACATCCGCCACGTGGAGCGCCCCCTCGAACTGGCCATGGAGTTCACCATCCGCTGGTTCGACCTCGTCCGCTGGGGGGACGTCCGGCAAACGCTCGCCGAGCACCGCAAGCCCGACGCCGCCAACTTCCAGAGCGGGCGCCACGAGTACCTCCCGATCCCGCTCTCGGAGATCAACGTCAACCCGAGTCTCCAGCAGAACCCCGGGTACTAGGACCGCCCGGGGCGGTGCCCACCCGCCCCGGCACCGGACACGCCATGACCCTCGCCCGTCCCACGCCAGACGCCGCCCCCTTCGGACGGACGTCGGACGGCACCCCGGTCACGGCGTACACCCTCCGCAACCCGAACGGCGTGGTGGCCAAGGTCTCCGACTACGGGGGGGCGCTCCTCGAGCTCTGGGTCCCCGACCGCGACGGCCACCTCGCCGACGTCACGCTCGGCTTCGACACGGTCGGGGCCTACGCGAATGGCAGGGACCACGTCGGGGCCCTCGTCGGCCGCTACGGCAACCGGATCGCCGGCGCGCGCTTCTCGCTCGACGGCGTCGAACACGCGCTCACCCCGAACGACGGCCACCACCACCTCCACGGAGGCCGCCGCGGGTTCGGCAAGGTGGTCTGGGCCGCCGCCCCCTTCGCCACCCGGTCTACCAGCGGCCTCGTGCTCACGCGGCGGAGCCCGGCGGGGGAGGAGGGGTACCCCGGCACGCTCGACGTCCGGGTGGTCTACACCCTCACCGACGCCGACGCCCTCGTTCTCGACTACACCGCCGTGACGGACGCGCCCACGCCCGTCAGCCTCACCCACCACGCCTACTTCAACCTCGCCGGCCACGGCGGCCCGAGCGTCCTGGACCACGAGCTGACCCTCCACGCGTCGGCGTTCACGCCCGTCGGCCCCACGCTCATCCCCACCGGCAAGCTCCGCCCGGTCGCGGGGACGCCGTTCGACTTCACGACGGCCACCCCCATCGGCGCGCGCCTCGACGAGCCCGACGAGCAGCTCCGCGTGGGTGCGGGCTACGACCACAACTACGTCCTCGCCCGCCGCCCCCGCCCGCTCACGCTGGCCGCCCGGGTCCAAGAGCCGACGAGCGGACGCGTGATGGAGGTGCTCACGACGGAGCCCGGGCTCCAGTTCTACGCCGGCAACCACCTCAGCGACGACCCCCCGGGCAAGGGGGGGGCTCGCTACGGGCCGCACAGCGGCTTCGCCCTCGAAACGCAACACTTCCCCGACTCGCCCAACCAGCCGGCCTTCCCCCCGACCACGCTCCGCCCCGGGCAGACCTACCGGACCCGGACGGTCTACCGATTCTCCGTCGCCGGCTCCTGAGCCCAATCGTGGGGTGCCGCTCCGGTGCGCCCACCGAGCCCCCCCCCCGGTGCGCCGGATGGTGCCCATGGGCGGCCGCGGCCCGCGGGGCCGCCCGCTACGCCCCCCGCCGCCGAAGCCG
>JAAXJP010000497.1:0-2151 GCA_012269805.1 Rubrivirga sp. | reverse complement strand
CATTTTTTTTTAAAACAACAATCGGGCCTACGCGATGCTAAGGAGTCGCGTGGGCTCGGTTATGTTTATAAGATACATGCCCCCCCCCCGATGCGCCTGATCGTGCCCATGGGCGGCCGCGGCACGCGGCTCCGCCCGCTCAGCCACACGACGCCGAAGCCGCTCCTCCCGCTGCTCGGCCGGCCGGCCATCGTCCGGATCCTCGACGCGTTCGCCGCGGGCCTCGGGCGGCCCGTGGACGAGGTCGTGTTCGTGACCGGCCCCGACGCCTCGGCCGACGTCCGCGGGGCGCTGACGGCGGCGTGCGAGGCCCACGGGCTCCGGGCCGCGTTCGCCGTCCAGCCCGAGCCGCTCGGCACGGCCCACGCCGTCGCCGGCGCCGGCGACGCGCTGGAGGGCGAGGTCCTGACCTGCTGGGCCGACACTCTCTTCGCGCCCGCCGGACCCGCGCCCCTCGGTGCCGCCGACCTCGTTGCGTGGACCGTCGAGGTCGAGGACCCGCGCCGGTTCGGCGTCGTCGTTCGCGACGAGGGGGGGCGGGTCGTCCGGCTCGTCGAGAAGCCGCAGACGGCCGAGCACCGGGAGACCCTCATCGGCGCCTACTACGTCCGCGACGGGGCCGCGCTGCGAACGGTCCTCGACGACATGCTCGCGGCGGGCGCCACGGGGGCCGGCGGCGAGTACCAGCTGACCGACGCCTACGACCGGCTCGTCCAGAGCGGCGCACGCATGGAGACGGCCCCGGCCGCGCGGTGGCTCGACACGGGCACGCTCGACAGTTACCGCCAGACGGTCCGCGCCCTCCTCGACGCGGGCGAGGCCGACCCGGCCGGCCTCGGGCCCGAGGCGGAGGGAGTGGAGGCCCCGTCGTTCGTCCACCCCGAGGCCGTCGTGCGGCGGTCGCGGGTGGGGCCGTACGCCGTGATCGAGGCAGAGGCGGTGGTGGAGGACGCCGAGGTCCGCGACAGCGTCGTCATGGCGGGCGCCGCCGTCCGCCGCGCCCGGCTGGCGGCCTCGATCGTCGGCGAGCGAGCCGTGGTCGAGGGGCTGAGCGGGACGTTCGTGCTGGGGGCCGACGCCGAGGTGCGAGACGATGTCTAGTCCCTCGGCCCGAGTCGTCGAGGCGTTCCGCGCCCGCTTCGGGGCGGAACCCACGTCTGTGGCCCGGGCGCCGGGCCGCGTCAACCTCATCGGCGAGCACACCGACTACAACGACGGCTTCGTGATGCCCCTCGCGCTCGAGCAGGCCGTATGGCTCGCGTTCCAGCCGCGTGCCGACGGCCGGGTCGTCCTCCACAGCCTGGACGTGGGCGAGCCCGCCGCCTTCGACCTCGACGGCGCGGAGCACGGGGCGGGGTGGGCCGAGTACCCGAAGGGCGTGGCGTGGGCGCTCCGGGAGGCGGGCCACGACCTGACCGGGTTCGAGGGCGTCCTCGCGTCCGACGTGCCGAGTGGGGCCGGGCTGTCGTCGTCGGCCGCGCTGGAGCTGGCGGTCGCGCGCGCGTTCACCGCCGTGTCCGGGATCGCGTGGGACGGCCGGGCGATGGCGCTGGCGGGCCAGCGGGCCGAGAACGGGTGGGTCGGCGTCAACTGCGGCGTGATGGACCAGATGGCGTCGGCGATGGGCGAGCCGGACCACGCGATCCTGTTGGACTGCCGGTCGCTCGCGACCACGCCGGTCCCGCTGCCGGTCGGGACGGTCGCGCTCGTCCTCGACACCGGCACGCGGCGGGGGCTGGTCGACAGCGCGTACAACGAGCGCCGCGCGGCGTGCGAGCGGGCGGCCGAGGCGCTCGGCGTCCCGGCCCTCCGCGACGTCACGCCCGAGGCGCTGGCGGAGGCCGCGGGCCAGCTCGGCGCGACGACGTTCCGCCGCGCCCGCCACGTCGTGACCGAGAACGCCCGCGTGCTGGAGGCCGCCGAGGCCATGCGCGACGCCGACTCCGGCCGCCTCGGCGCGCTCATGGACGCCAGCCACCGCAGCCTCCGCGACGACTACGAGGTGTCGAGCCCGGCCCTCGACGCCTTCGTCGAGGCCGCGCGCGCGCAGCCCGGCTGCCACGGCGCCCGGATGACCGGGGCCGGCTTCGGCGGCTGCGCCGTCGCCCTCGTCGACGCCGACCGGGCCGACGCCGTCGCCGAGGCCGCCTC
>JAAXJP010000188.1:2919-5019 GCA_012269805.1 Rubrivirga sp. | reverse complement strand
AGGTCGACGGGGCGGGGGCCCCACGCGCAGCCGCCGGGGAGCGACACGCGCGCCGTCCCGCCGCGCCCGAGGAGCGCCCCGAGCATGTAGAACGACGCCCGCATCTGCTTGACGAGGTCGTACGGGGCCTCGAAGTGGTGGATGCTCGACCCGTCGATCGTGATCGTCTCCGGCGTGCTCGGGTCGTCGTCGGGCTCCCACGTCACCTTGCAGCCCGTCACGCGGATCACGTTCGAGAACGTGGCCACGTCCTTGAGGACCGGCATGTTGTGGATCGTGGTCACGCCGTCGGCGAGGACGGCCGCAGCCATGAGGGGGAGCGCGGTGTTTTTCGAGCCGCCGACGTGGAGCGAGCCGCGGAGGGCGCCGCCGCCTTGGATGACGAGCTTGTCCATAGAGGGGTCGGTTGAGATGAAGCCGGCCGTACCGGGGGCCAGGCAGAGGCGAACGCGGGGAGGGCCCCGGAAGGTTCGTCGCCGAGCCGAGAGACAGGCGTCCAAGCTAGCCGGCTCCGGTGTCGACTCCGGCGAACGCGGAGCGGAGGGGGCGAGGGCACTCTGTGGAGACTGGCATCTCGGCCCGGTCTTTGCGAAGATTGGGAGAACGGCCGTCCCCCTACGCCCATGTCCGCCCTTTCGCTCCGCCTGTTCGACGCCGCCTCGGATGCCGAGGCCGCCCGCTACCGAATCCTCGCCGGCCTCGCCGAGACGCACGACGCGTTCCGCGCCAACGAGGTCTCGCCCTGGCTCGACGACCTCGTCGCGCTCCACCGCTCGCTCGCCGCGCTCGTCTCCGGCGCCGCGTCGCTCGACGGCCGCGCCGGCGCTGTGGTCGACGTCGACTGGGAGGCCGGCCGCCTGGTCCGCGAGACGCCGGGGGCGCCGCTCGCCCTCGAACTGGCACGGTGGGCGCTCCCACGGGTGGAGGCCGCCATCGGGGAGGGCCGGGCGCTCTACGAGTTCGCCGCCGAGCGGGCCGAGCTCCGGGCCGTGGGACTGGTGCCGGCGTACCGCGACGAGGGGTTCCTGCTCGTCCGCGACGGCGCGGCCGTGTGCGTCCTCCGCTACCAGATCTCGCCGCTGTCGACGCCGGACGGTCCGTACCGCGCGCTCCGGACGTCCCGCCTCGACGCCACCCTCGACCCACTGGCGCCGCCGACGGCGTGGAAGGCCGCGCTCGCCTCGCTCGACCTCCCAACGCCGGCGGCGTTCTGCCTCGACGCCGAGGTCGACCTCCCCGTTGAGCCGACGCTGGTCCCCGTGGCGAAGCGGAAGCTCCTCGGCCTCGTCGGCTCGTGGGGCGAGGCGTAGGAGCTCCCCCGCGCGCCGCGGCTCCGCCCGCCTTGGTGCCGAGGCGGACCAAGCCGAGCCCCCAAACAAACGCGCGCCGCCCCCGGAGGCGCGGCGCGCTCGCACGTGGCGACGGGCGGATCGCCCGGCGTCCCGTGCTCTTTACCCGCGGGCGCCGCGGGCGGCGACGCGGAGGCGCTGACCGACGCGGAGGACGTCCGAGTCGAGGTCGTTCCACTCCATGAGCTGGCGGACCGTCACGCCGTACTCGCGGGCGATGCCGGTGAGGTGCTCGCCGCTGCGGACGCGGTGCGTCGTCGGGCGGGCCGGCGCGGCCGGGCGGGCCACCGGGGCGGCGGGCGCGCCGCTCACGCGGACCCGTTGGCCGACCGCGAGGTGGTCGCCGAGGCCCGGGTTGAGCGCGCGGATCTCGCCGAGCGACATCCCGTACTGGCGGGCGATGGACGTGAGGTACTCGCCGCGCGCGACGCGGTGCGTCGTCGGCCGCTCCGACGCCGTGCTGACGGCGCGGACCGGCGGGGCCTCGTCCGCGTCGGCATCGTTGGCGGTGGGTTCCGGCCGGGCCTCGGCGACGGCGACCTCCGGCTCGTTGGCGTCGGGCTCGGCGGCCGTGGCCGGGTCGAGGCCGGGCGTCGGGTTTCGGCGGGCGACGAACGAGGGCGTCACCGGAGCAGCGGGGGCGGTCTCCGGCTCGGCGGCGACTTCCTCGGCGGGTTCGTCGGCCAGCTCGGCCTCCGCGACGAGGACGGCATCGGGTGCGCCAGCGGTCTCCGTCTCCACGGCCTCGGCC
>JAAXJP010000188.1:0-2909 GCA_012269805.1 Rubrivirga sp. | reverse complement strand
GTTCCGAAGTGGTCTCGGCGGCCGGCGTCGGCTCGGTGCGGGCGGCGACGGCGACGAGGCCGGCGGCCTCGGCCTCCTCGCGGGCCTCCTCGGCCTGGCGTGCGGCGGCGTACTGCGCCTCGGCCCGCTGGACGCCGACCGGCGTCGCGGCAGCGTAATGCGTCACCGGGGCGTCGCGGTGGACGCGCGTCGCCGGCTGGAGCGAGCGCCGGAGCTCACGACGGGCGACGAGCGTCGCGATCGCATCGCCGTGCTCCTGCGGTGCCAGCGGGCGGACGGCGGGCGGGCCAAACGTCACGCTCTCGGCGGCGAACCGGTCGCCCTGGGCCTCCGGCGGCGCGAGCCGGTCGAGGGCCTCGGCGTGCTCCGAGTAGCTGCCGATCGGGATCCGCAGCATGTGCGGGACGCGGACGTCCGGCACGCGGCTCCGCCGGAGCGACGGGTTGAGGGCCTGGAGTGTCTCGTCGTTCACGTCGATGATCTGGGCGACCTCGCGGAGCGTCGTCCCGCCCGCGACCGGGATCCGGTCGAACGCGTACGTCGGGCCGGGCTCGTGGGCCGGGAAGCCGTACGCGTCGGGGTTCGACAGGATGAGCGCCGTCGCGATGAACATGGGCACGTAGGCCCGCGTCTCGCGCGGGATCACGTGGTCGATGTCCCAGAACGTGGCCCGCTGGCCCGTCCGCTCCTCAAAGCGCCGCACGCCGCGGGCGATCACGGCCGGGTTGCAGTTGTAGCCGGCGAGGGCGAGGTGCCAGTCGCCGAACCGGTCGTAGAGGTCGCGGAGGTGGCGGGCCGCGGCGCGCGTGGCGGCCTCGGGGTCCATCCGGTCGTCGATCTCGCGCTCGGCGCGGAGCCCGTAGGCCCGGCCGGTCGCCGAGATGAACTGCCACATCCCGACGGCCGCCGCGTGGCTCCGGGCGGTCGGGTTCAGGGCGCTCTCGACCATCGCGAGGTACTTCATCTCGTCCGGGACGCCCTCCTCGGCCATGATCCGCTCGACCATGGGGAAGTAGGTGTCGGCCCGGGAGCGGAGGCGCTGGACGTGGCTCGGCCGGTTGAGTAGGAACTGGATGTAGCGCTCGACCTTCGGGTTGACGTCCATCGGGATCGTCGCCGTGTAGGTCTCGACGTCCGGGAGCGTGACGTGCTCGAGGAGCGGGGCCCCCTCGTCGTAGCCGCGCTCGATGGCCGAGACCCCGGCCGCGCGGATGGCGTAGACGTCGCCGCGGTCGACGAGCGTCCGGTCGTAGTACCGCTCGTACTCGGCGGTCACGGTCCCGAACAGCTCGCGGAAGCGGGGCTCGTTGAGCGCGCCCGGCCGGAGCGCGGCGGCCTGGACGTCGGCGACGAGGTCGTCGAGGAGGACCGTGTAGCGGGCGACGTCGCCGTCGGCCTCGGCCTGGAGGAGTTCGACCTGGCGCTGGTAGAAGGTGGCGATGCGGCGGGCGAGCTCGGCGTCGGAGGGCGAGTCGGCGCGGACGGACTCGGGCAGGCGCGCGTCGGCGTCGGCCTCGAGGACCTCGGCGGGGCGCACGGGCGCGGTGTCCGTCCGGGCCGTCTGGGCGTGGGCCACGAGGGCCGGCGAGGCGACGAGCAGCGCCGCGGCGAAAAGGCTGCGGGGCATAGCGGAGGGAAGGTGGGAGGAACGCAACGCGACCACCGGAGACGAGACCTCCCCCGCCTCCTGCGGCCGACAGCCCAAAACTAACCGTGGGGGAGCGCGAGGCGCGCGGGATTCGGAAAAGAAAGGCTGCAGCGCCGGCCTAGGCGTCCCGCGGCCCGGTTCCGGCCCTCACGGTGGGGATGGGCCCCGTCCCGGCGGCCCAGGGTCTCCCTTGGAGGCCCGCCGCAGCCGAGGGGCTACGACCGGGTGAGTCGCTCTCGGACCGCCTTGCCGCCCGCCTCGACGCCGAGGCGGGCGGGGGCGGAAAACGTCAGTGGCCGAAGCCGTACTCGCGGAGGTGGCCCTCGCGGTCGCGCCAGTCGGCGCGCGTCTTGACGTAGAGCTGGAGGAACACGCCGCGGCCGAGGAACGCCTCGATCTCCTCGCGCGCCGCCTGCCCGAGCCGCTTGAGCGCCTTCCCGCCCTTGCCGATGAGGATCGCCTTCTGCGAGTCCCGCTCGACCACGATGTCGCAGGCCACGAAGTCTTTTCGCCCCTCGCGCTCCTCGTAGGTCACGACCACGACCTGCGTCGCGTACGGGACCTCGTCGCGGAACTGGTAGAAGATGGCCTCACGCACGATCTCCGAGATGAAGAACCGCTCCGGGTGCTCCGAGAGCTGGTCGGCCGGGTAGTACGGCGGGCCCTCGGGGATCCGCTCGAGCACGAGGTCGAGGAGGTCCCCGGTGTTCGTCCCCTCGCGCGCCGAGATCGGGACGACGGCGTCGGGCGCGCGGCCGAGCGCCTCGGTGTAGAGCGCCACGAGCGGGAGCGCCTCGTCGACGAGGCCCAGCTTGTCGGTCTTGTTGAGCGCCAGGAGGACCGGCGCGCGGGAGGCCTGGACGCGCTCGGCCGCCTGGCGGTCGTCGTGCGTGAGGCGGTCGTGCGTCGCGTCGGCGAGGAAGACCGTCACGTCGGCGTCGCCGAGCGAGCGGTCGACGTCGCGCATCATGTGCTGGTGGAGCCGGTACTTCGGGCGGACGACGCCGGGCGTGTCGAGGAGGACGAGCTGGTACCCGGCCGGGTGCGTCTCGCGCTCGCCGGGCTCGGCCGTGAGGATGCCGAGCACGCGGTTCCGCGTGGTGCTCGGGCGCGGCGACACGATCGAGAGCTTCGTCCCGAGCCACCGGTTGAGGAGCGTCGACTTCCCCACGTTCGGCGCGCCGACGAGGGCGACGTAGCCGCTCTGGTGGGCGCGGCTCGGGGTCGGGCCGTCGGGGCGTGGGACGCCGTAGGCCTCGGC
>JAAXJP010000375.1 GCA_012269805.1 Rubrivirga sp. | reverse complement strand
CGCATGGCCTCGGCCCGCGCGTCGCGCGACGTGTAGAACGTCCGCCCGTCGCCGTCGGCCGCCGCGCGCGTCTCCCGTGCCGAGACGGCCCCGCCGACCCGCTTCACGTCGGCGATCCACCCCAGCACCACCGACGCGATGAGCATCAGGACCGCGAGGACGGTGGCGAGGGTGACGAGGGACATGCGACGGGTGGGGGCAGAGGCGGTCTAGAGGGCGAGCGTGGGGTCGGACGCGCGCGGCGGGCGCGCGGGTTCGGGCGCCTCCGGATCTGGGGGAGGCGCCGGGGGCTCGAGCGGCGCCACGGGCGTGGCGACGACGGCCTCGGCTTTGAAACAGCGCCGGCACCGCGGTTCGTACGCCTCGGACTCGCCGACGAGCACGCGGCTCCCGCCGGCCACGATCCGTTGCGAGTGGTTCGCGGGGGCGCCGCACCGGACGCAGACGGCGTGGAGCTTCGTCACGTGCTCGGCGATCGCCATCAGCTGGGGGACGGGCTCGAACGGGCGGCCGAGGTAGTCCTGGTCGAGCCCGGCCACGATCACGCGCCGCCCCTCGCGCGCCAGCCCCTCGACCACGTCGACGAGCTCGGGCCCGAAAAACTGGGCCTCGTCGATCCCGACCACGTCGGCGTCGCCGGCCAGCAGGAGCATCGGCTCGGCCGAGTGGACGACCTCCGACGGCATGGCCGTCGCGTCGTGGCTCACGACGTCGCTCTCGTGGTAGCGGGTGTCGAGGGCCGGCTTGAACAGGGCCACCTTCTGGCGCGCGATCCGGGCCCGCTTGAGCCGCCGGAGGAGCTCCTCGGTCTTCCCCGAGAACATGCTCCCGCACACGACCTCGACCCAGCCGCGCCGCTCGTCGCCCGTGTAGATGTGAGGTTCCATGCGGAAAGGTACGCGGCGGGGGCTCCGGTGCGAGGACACGCAGGGGGCGGCGGGGTCGCTGCGGCCGCCGGCGCGCTCCGCCTCGGCGCCGCGGTGGGCAGCGCCAGAGGGTCAGCCCTCGTGGCTCACCTCGTTCCGTCGATCGAGGTACCAGTCGACAAGGTCGTCGGCGCCGCTCTCCGACGCGATCCCCATGAGGAGGTCGAGGCCGCGGAGCTGGTCGGCGGCGCTCGGCGAGGGCGGTCGCGCGTCGTCCGGGACGAGGTCCGGGTTCGACGCCGACAGCAGGACGCGGGTGTCTCGGGGAGATGTGTTCTTCATGTGCCGGATACAACGGCCGGCCCGTTCCGTTCGCGCCCGAGGCCAGTTCCGGGTGCGCCTTAGATCGGCACGACGGCGTCGGCGCGGACCCAGCCGTCGGCGCGGCCGACGGTCACGGGGCGCCACCCGGCCGCCTCGGTGCCGACCTCGACCGTCTCGCCGGCCCGGAGCCGCGCGACGCCCGGCGCGGCCGGCGACGGCGCCTCGAGGACCGCCGCGTCGTCGACCAGCACGACGCCGACGGGGCGCGTGGCCTCCCACACGGCGAACGCCGCGCCGGCCACGGCCACGGCCGCGAGCGCGCCGAGGCCGGCCGCCCAGCGCCGGCGGTCGGCGACGAACAGCCCGAGCGCGCCGAACGCGAGCGCCAGCGCGAGGGCGACGGCCCCGAGCGGGCGGAGCACGCCGAGGACGTGGGCCCAAAGGCGCCGCGTCTGGGACGGAGGCGGCTCGCCGGCCCGCTCGCGGGCGAGCGAGAGGTTCCGGGCGACGGCGGCGTCGCGGGGGGCGAGGCGGGCGGCGCGCTCAAGGTGGAGCCGGGCGCGCGCCACGTCGCCCCGTGCGAGGGCGACGGTCCCCAGGTTGTGCTCGACGGCCGCCGAGGTCCACCCGATCTGGGTGGCGCCTTCCCACGCGGCGACGGCGCCGGCCGTGTCGCCCTCGGCCACGAGCTGGTTGCCGAGCCTGAACAGCCGGTCCGCCTCGGCCTGGGCGTCGACCGAGGCGGACTCGGCCGGGGCGGCCTGGAGCAACGCGAGGACAAGGACCAGCGCGGTCATCCAGCCGTCGTCGGAAGGGCGAAGCGGCGGCGCGGCGGGCCGGCGGCCGGAAGCGCGTCCAGGTCCGCGATGACGGCCTCCGCGTCGTCGATGACGGCCCCGTGCGCGTCGTCGAGGCCGGGGGCGAACTGGCCTCGCGCGCAGGCCGCCAGCACGTCGAGCGTCCGCCGGCGGAGGCCGTCGGGGACGTCAGGGGCGAGGGCGCGGTCGAGGGCCTCGGCGGAGCGCGGGCCGGCGGGCGCGCCGAACCGGTCGGCGAGGAAGGCGCGGAGGGCGCGCTCGGTCTCGGCTGAGGCGGCCGGGCCGTCGAGCGCGCGGGCCGCCTCCAGCCGGCGCCGGACGTCGGCGCCGACGCGGCGGCTCCGCTTGGCGGGCGTCTCGGCGGTCAGCCGCTGGTGGCCGGCGCGGGCGCCCCAGAGGAGGGAGGCGGCGATGGCCGGGAGCGCGAGCCCGCCGCCGAGCACGGCCCACAGCCACACCGGGCGGCCCCGCTGCCGTCGCCAGTCGGCGGAGGTGAGGAGCGCGGCGGGCGCGTCCGGGTCAGGCGGCGCGGCGGCGTCGGCGAGCGCCTCGCCCTCGGCCACGATCTCGACCGGCGGCACGCGGAGCGTTTTGTACTGGCCGTCGGCGGGGTCGTAGTAGGTCCACGGCGCGGCCGGGACCTCGAACCGGCCGCCGCCCTGGGGCACGAGCGTGTAGGTGAACGTCTTGACACCGCGGAACGTGGTCCCGGTGCGGAGCACTTCGCGGTCCTCGCGCGGGTCGTAGGCGTCGACGCCGGGCGGCACGCGGAGCTCGGGGGCCTCCAACGTCGCGACGTTCCCGTTGCCGCGGAGGGCGACGCGGAGGCGGACCGGCTCGCCGGCCTCGACGGCCGCGTCGTCCGCGGTCGTGGTCATCTCGAACTGGCCGACGGCGCCGGCGAACGACGGCGGCGCGCCGTCGGGCAGCGGGGCCACGTCGATGGACACGGCCGGCGCGGTCACCTCGCGGTCCTCGAACCGCTGGTTGAACGGCGAGAAGAACGGGGCGAAGGGGTCGTTCGAAAAGCTCCGGTCGGTCCGGATGAGGTCGACGGTGAACCGCATCGGGGCCAGCTCGAGCGTGCCCGAGCGCGTTGGGAAGAGGGCCACGCGGCGGATCGTGACGGCCTCGTAGGGCCGGCCGCCGAGCGTCGTCGCGCGCGGGTACGCGGAGGCGATCTCCATCTCCTCGCGCCACGCGCCGGCCGCGTCCCACGTCCCGATCGGCGACGTCTGGCGGGGCTGGATCTGCGGTTCGAAGTAGAGGACGTAGTCGACCATCACCTGTTGCCCGACGACGGCCGTCTGGCGGCTCGGCTCGGCGCGGACGAACAGCTCGCCGTCGCCCGTGGGGGCGGCCGACGGGGCCGGCATCGCGGGTCCGCCGCGGACGGTGATGCCGACGGCGTCGACGATCACGGCCTGCCCGCCGACCTCGGCGCGGAACTGCCCGATCCGACCGGTCCCGGGCCGCGCGCCGCGATAGGCCCACGCGACCCGGCGCTCCGTCGAGCCGTTGAGGGACGTCGTGACGTCGAGGATCGGCTGCTGCGACACGAGCTGGAGCCCGCCCGTCGCGAGCGGCGGCCCGACGCCGCGCCCGCGCCCGCCGCGGAGCGTGACCGTGTACGTCAGCGTCTCGCCCACGCGGACCTGCTGCGTCGAGACCGTCGCCGTCGCCGACTGCGCCGCGGCCGGCGCGGCGGGGCCCAAGAGCAACGACAGCAGCATGAGCGCCGGCAGCCACGCGACTCCGCTCGCCTCGGGGCCGAGGCGGCGGGAGCCGGAGCGCGTACGGCGGACGGACGGCGTCGGCATCACCAGTCCTTGTCGGAGCGGCGGCGCTGGGTCGGCGCGCGGCGGAGCTCGCGGAGGAGGAGCCGCTCCTCGCCGCCCACGGCGTCGAGGATCCGCGCGGCCTGGGCGGCCGACATCTCGTCGGGCGCGCGGGCGGCGGGCTGGGGCGGCGCGTCGCCGGAGCCGGCCTCGTCGGGCTGCTGCGTCCGTGTCTGGTCCTGCTCGGCCTCCTGGCCGCCGTCGTCGGGCTGATCCTGTTGCTGCTGGTCGCCGTCCTCGCCCTGCTCGCCCTCGTCCCCCTGGTCGCCGGGGTCCTGGTTCTGGGCGTCGTCTCGCTGGCCGCCGTCCTGCTGGTCCTGCTCCTGTTGCTGCTGCTCGAGGAGGTCGCGGAGGGCCTGGAGCTTGGCGTCGTCGGGCGCGACGGCGAGGCCGGCCTCGACGGCCTGGAGCGCGCGGGCGTTGTCGCCGTCGATGTAGGCTCGGGCGCCGACGTGGTACTGCTCCGTCGGCGAGGGGCCGCGCGGGGCCTGGGCCTGTGCGACCAGGGCGACGGCGGCGGCGAGCAGGAGGGCGAGGCGGATCATGGGGAGTCGGGGACGGCGTCCTCGATCTGGACGACGCCGCCGAGGCGGTTCATAAACTCGGCGTAGGCGGCGACGGAGGAGTCCTGAGCGAGACCCTCGTTCATGACGTCCAGCGCGGGCCGGTATTGCCGGGCGGCCACGAGCGAGTCGGCGCGGGCCTTGACCTGCTCGGCGAAGGCGCTCGGCTCGGGGGGCTCGGGCGGATCCTCCAGGAGCCGGCGCGCGATCTCCTGGTTCCGACGGGCGGCCTCGGAGGTCGGATCCAGAAGCAGCGCGAGGCGGAGGAGCGAGTCGGCACGGGCGGGCGCGTCGGCGCGGAGGGCGGCAGTGCCGGCGTCGGTGAGGTAGCGCGCGCGGCGGTCGGGGGTGTCGGCGAAGGCGAGGGCCTCGGCGAAGGCGCTGTCGGCCCCCGCGAACCGGTCCTGGGCGGCGCGGGCGACGCCGAGCCCGTGCCACAGCCGGGCGCGGACGTCGCGCGGGGCCTCGGCGGTCGCGATCCCCGCCACGAACTGCGCCTCCGCCCCCACGGCGTCGCCGAGGCCGAGGAGCTCGACGGCGGCGCGGCCCTCTTTGACGCCGGGCCGGAGCGCGTCGAGCGGGTTCGAGCACCCGCCCAGCAGGAGGAGGGCGAGCGCGGCGGCCCCCG
>JAAXJP010000593.1 GCA_012269805.1 Rubrivirga sp. | reverse complement strand
CAACCGGCCTGCGACCAGCCGCGTACCCTACCGGGTCGCCACGTAGGGCCCGAGCGCCACCCGCGCCGGCCCCATCCGCCTCGGCGCCGAGGCGGTCGGTGTCGGCCGGGTCCGCCCATCCAAAAAAGCGAGCGCCGGCCCCCTCCCACAGAGGGCCGGCGCTCTGGCTCAGTCGCGGCGGATGACGGGCAGCCGCGGCCGAGGTTCGAGGCGAACCGCGCTAGCGGACGACGCTCAGCTGGCGCGCTACGGCGCCCGTCTCGCCCTGGAGGCGGAGGACGTAGACGCCCGTCGAGAGCGTCGCGGTCGGGACCGTGGCCGAGGCCGCGCCGGCCGCGAACGCGCCCTCGGCGACCGTGGCGACCCGGCGGCCGAGCACGTCGTAGAGCGCGATCTCGACGCGCTGCGCCTGGTCGAGCGAGAACCGGACCGTCGCGTCGCCGCGCGTCGGGTTCGGGCCGACCGCGAGGGCGAGGCCGGCGGCCTCGGGCGTCCCCTCGTTGGCGACGGCCGCCGACGTGAGGTAGCCCGTCTGCGCGAGCGCCGTCCAGCCGGCGAGCCACGTCGGCAGGGTCCCGTCGTCGCTCGGGTCGAAGGCGCCGAGGAAGTCGACCTCGTCGAAGAAGTCGTCGTCGAGCTCGTCGAACGAGAAGTCGGCGCCGGACGCGGCCGGGCTCGTCGTCGCCGGGCGCGGGTCGAGGCTGTTCGACTGGTCGCGGCCGATCCCGCCGAGCATCGGGTCGGCGATGGTGTTGGCCCCGGCCATGTAGGCCGCGAAGGCGTCGTCGTCGGCCGCGCCCGAGGAGGTCGGGTTCTCGTCGGAGTAGCCGGCGTCGGTGATGTCGTCGAACGTCGCGCCCCGGCCGAAGTCGAAGAACAGGTTGTTCTCGACCTTGAGGTTGCCGTCGCCGTACTGCGTGAAGCTGTCGAAGGTGGCCGCGTTCTCGAAGTTCTCGACGTCGATGGCCCGGTCCGGGTAGGCCGTAAAGATCGAGTTGAAGTAGAAGCCGCCGGCGCCGTCGCGCATCCGGAAGGCGTAGTCGTTGCCGTCGCCGGCAGCCGGGGCCGTCGGGCCGGAGCCGATGTAGGTCGCGTTCGAGATGATCGGCGTCGCGTAGGGCGTCGCGTCGTCGCCGCCGTCGTCGCCGCCGTCGTGCTCGCCGCCGCGGCCGGCCGCGTCGGTGTCGGCGATGGTGAACCAGAACTGGCCCTTCCCGCGCCACCCCATGTCGTAGTCGAAGGCGTCGTCGAAGGGGAACGCGACGGCCGCGTACTTCACGTTGACCGTCCCACCGAAGAACTCGATCCCGTCGTCGGCCGAGGCGAAGATCTCGACGTACTCGATGACCGTGCCGTTGCCGACGCCGCCGAGCGTGATGCCCTGGATCTCGTCGCCCTCCTGGCCCGTGATCGAGAAGCCCGAGTAGCGGACGGAGACGTAGCGGAGCACGCCCGAGTCGTCGCCGTCGTCGGTCCCGCCGAAGAGGGCCTCGTCGCCCGTCCCGGCGACCGGGTCGTAGGGGATGCCCTCGATCTGCGTGTCGGTGGTGGGCTGGTTGGTCGTGGCCCGGCCGAGGAGGATGATGCCGGCCCACTCGCCGCGGTCGCGCGAGGCGAAGTCGAACGGGTCGGAGAGGTCGTCGTCCTCGGCCGTGAAGATGATCGGGTCGATGGACCCGTCCTCGTTCTCGCCGTCGGCGACGAGCCGGCCGCCGCGGCGGACGATGAGGGCGCTGGCCGCGTCGCCCGTCGTGATCCGGTCGTCGCGGACGCCGCGGACGACGGTGCCGGGCTCGATGGTCAGCGTGGCGCCGTCGTTGACGAAGATGAGGCCGTCGAGGAGGTACTCGTTGTTGGCCGTCCACGTCACGTCGGACGAGATGTCGTCGGTGACGCGGACCTGGGCGGAGCCCGCGATCGGCGCGAGGAGGAGCAGCCCGAGGAGGCCGCGGAGGAGGGTAGCGGAGGACATGTGGGGGGAGAGGAAGGGTGAGAGGCCGGCCGGGACGGTCCCGGCCGGGGCCCGCTAGAGGCCGGCGTCGGCCGGCGTGGGGGTCGGGATGCTCGGCGGCGTGCCGCCGCCGAAGCGGGGGTTGAAGCTGAGCCCGAGCGAGACGCTGGTCCCGCGGCCGTAGCGCTGGTAGACCGCCTCCCCGCCGTCGAGGTCGGCGTCGTACACCTGCGAGAAGTCGGAGCCGAGGACGTTCTTGACCGAGAGCTTGAGCGAGAAGTCGCCGAGCACCTGCTGCGAGGCGACGAGGTCGAGCTGCGGGCTCGACTGCTCGTAGACGTCGGGGAGCGAGAGCGCCGAGACCTGGCTCAGCCGGCGGCCGAACACGTTGAAGTAGGCCCCGACGTTCGTCCCGCGGACGGGGTCGTCGTAGGCGAGGTCGGCGTTGACGATGTAGGGGCTCTGGCCTTGGAGCGCGCGCGTGTCCGGGGCCGTCGGGTCGAGCGCCCGGCGCTGCTCGAGCTCGGCCTCGTCGATCGAGATGTAAGAGCTGACCAGCGAGGCGTTGAACCCGATCGAGAACCGGTCGAGGAGCCCGCCCGTCCGGCCGGCGAGCGTGCCGAGCCGCTGCCGGGCCTCGAACTCGACGCCGTAGATGTTGGCTTGATCGACGTTCCGGTAGACGAGCTGGCCGTTCGTGTTGATGATGGCCAGCTCGATCGGGTTGTCGATCCGCTTCGCGTAGCCGCTGACCGCGAGGACCTCGGCGGGGCCGGTGAACCACTCCCAGCGGAGGTCGGCGTTCGAGATGAGCGAGCGGTCGAGGCTGGCGTTGCCGCAGACGAGCTCGGCGAGGGCGAAGCTCTGCCGGCAGCCGGGCGAGAACTCGAGGAACGTCGGGCGGGCGAGCGTCTGGGTCGCCGCAGCCCGGAGGTTCATCTGGTCGCTGAGGGCGTAGACCACGTTGAGCGACGGGAGGATGTCGTCCTTGGCGATCCGGCCGCCGACGTAGACGTCCTCGCCGGCCGCGGCCGTCGCCTCCTCGTCGAGGTCGAGCGTGGTGAGGCCCTGGCGCGTCGTCTCGTAGCGGGCGCCGAGGATCACGCGGAGCCGCTCGAGCGGGGCCACCTCGACCTGGGCGTACGTGCCCACGACGTCGAGGTAGCCCTCGTAGGCGTTGCCCAGCGTGAACTGGTTCCGGACCTCGGTGATGTAGTTGCCGAAGAGCGGCTCGCCGCGGTTGTCCGTCCCGATGATGCCGAGCTGGCCGACATAGCCGTCGGCGTCACCGAGGCCGTCGTCGCCAGGCTCGAGGAGGACCGGCTGGCGGTTGTTCGTCTCGATGCTGAACCGGCGCTCGTCGGCGTCGCGGTCGGTCCGGTCGTAGCGCCCGCCGACCTTGAGCTGGCTCCGGCGGCCGAACAGCTGGAACGGGACGGCGAGGTCGCCCTGGAGCCCGCGGAGGCCCTCGCTCGTCTCGCGGAAGAACCGCTGCTGGAGCTGGACGTCGGCGATCCGCGTGGCGAACCGGTAGGCCTCGGGCGTCTCGCCCGAGCGGGTGTTCCCGAAGAACCGGAGGTCGGGCTCGTCGAGCGCCGTCTGGCTCAGCGACCCGGTCCACGAGAACTCGGCGTCGTTGAGGAACGGGACGAGGTGGCGCCCGCGGAGCTGGCCCGAGGCGAGCTCCCGCTCGACGTAGAAGATGGACCGGTTGATGAACAGGTCGTCGGGCTCGTCGAAGATCTCCGGCAGCCGGCCGACCTGGAGCCGGGCCTGGGACTCGCCGCCGCGCGTGTAGAGCGTGTTCAGGCTGAGCTCGTTCGTCCCGCCGAACCGGTAGGCCACGTTCGCGATGCCTCCCCACGTCACGTCGGTCGTCCCGCGGCTGTCGTCGACGATGAGGTCCGGCGTGAGCGTGACCGAGCCGTCGGCGCCGGTCGAGGAGACCGAGTAGCGGGCCGTCGTGCCGTCGCCGTAGTAGGAGGCGCTCCGGCCGTAGTTGAACCCGAGGATGAACCCGAGGTCGCCGCCGCCGAGCGCCCGCTGGTTGCCCAACGAGAGCGAGTAGCTCTGGTTGACCGGGGCCGTCCCCTGCTCGACGTCGATGGGCCGGACGAAGGCCCGCGAGATCTCGTCGAGCTCGGCCGCCAGCGCAGCGTCGCGCCGGGTGTCGCGGAAGTTGGGGATGACGCGCTCCGGGTCGGCCACGGCGTCCGGGAGCGCGCGCGTGCCGTCGTCGACGCCGAGCCAGTCGGTGCCGCCGCCCTCGTAGGTCAGGAACTCGTCGGTGAACTGCGTCTGCGTGTCGACGGAGCCCGAGGCCGAGAGGCTCAGCGAGAACGCCTCGGGGAACGACTTGGTCGAGATGTCGATGAGGCCGCCCGAGAAGTTGCCCGGCTGGTCGGCCGTGAAGGTCTTGAGCGTGACGATGTTCTCGAGGAGCCCGGCCGGGAACAGGTCGAACTGGACGCTCCGGCGGTCGGGGTCGGCGGTCGGGAGCGTGGCCCCGTTGAGCTGGGTGTTGGCGTAGCGGTCGCCGAGGCCGCGGACGTAGACGTAGCGCCCGCCCTGGACGCTCGCGCCCGTCACGCGCTCCATGGCGTCGCCGGCGTCGGAGGCCCCGCTCTGGGAGATCGTCTCGGCGGAGATGGCGTCGCTCACCTGGGCCGCCCTCGCCCGCACGCGGAGGAGGCCGACCTCGCTGTTCGTCGCGATGATCTCCTCGGCCTCGACGACGACCTCGGCCAGCTCCTGGCCCGGCGAGAGCGTGACGTTGATCTCGACCGGCTCGCCGGCCGCGATCTCGACGTTCTCGACCACCTGGGTGGCGTAGCCCGTGAACGAGTAGCGGACGGTGTACGTCCCGACCGGGAGCCGGTCGATCCGGTAGTTCCCGTCGATGTCGGTGGCGGCGCCGGTGCCCTGCTCGACGACGAGCACGCTGGCGCCGGGCAGGCCGCCGCCGAAGTCGCCGTCGACGACGGTGCCGGTGAGGGCCCCGGTCTGCGCGAGCGCGAGGCCGGGGAGGAGGAACGTGACGAGAGCAGCGGCCCGTCGGGCGTGCTCCGAGACCCGCGACGTGCGGGGAG
>JAAXJP010000016.1:10114-19328 GCA_012269805.1 Rubrivirga sp. | reverse complement strand
GTTAGCGTGGTTAACTCCTCTTTTATCGTTGAAGAGCAGGCCGAGGTCCTTGAACGTGACGTCCTTCGAGAGCACCCGCTGCGTCCCGATCACGATGTCGACCGTCCCGTCGCCGAGGCCGGCGATGACCTCTTTCTGGTCGGCCGCCGAGACGAACCGGGAGAGCTGGCGGATCTCGATCGGGAAGCGGCCCATCCGCTTTTCGAACGTCTCCGTGTGCTGCCGCGCGAGCACGGTCGTCGGGACCACCACGGCGACCTGCTTGCCGTCCTGAATCGCCTTGAACGCCGCGCGAACGGCCACCTCGGTCTTCCCAAAGCCGACGTCGCCGCAGACGAGGCGGTCCATCGGGACCGGTTGCTGCATGTCCTCTTTGATCGCCTCGATGGCCGTCGCCTGGTCGGGCGTCTCCTCGTACTGGAACGCCGCTTCGAGCTCACGCTGCCAGATCGTGTCGCCCTTGAAGGCGCAGCCCTGCGATGCCTTCCGCTTGGAGTAGCTCTCGATGATCTCCCTATCAATAAAAAAAACACGCTTCTGGGTCCGCGCCTTGAGGCGGTCCCAGGCGCCGGTCCCCAGCTTGGTCAGCTTGGGCTGGTGGCCCTCCTTGCCGGTGTACTTGTGCAGCTTGTGGAGCGCCGCCACGTTGACGAACAGCTCGTCGCCGCCGGAGAACAGGAGCCGGACGGCCTCCTGCTTCTGCTCGCGGACCGTGATTGTCTGGAGCCCGGCGAACTGCCCGATCCCGTAGTCGACGTGGACGACGAAGTCTCCCGGCCGGAGGGCCTTGACCTCGCGGAGCGAGAGCCCGCCGCGGGCCTTCCGCTTTTTCCGTGCCGTCGGACGGTGGTACCGGTCGAAGAGCTGGTGGTCGGTGTAGACAGCGAGGTCGGCCTCACCCAGCTCGAACCCCTCGTGAAGGCTTTCGACCAACAGCTCGGCGGGGGGGGGCTTTCCCGTTTCGAGGTCGCCCCCGAGCAACTCCCACAGCCGGTTTTTCTGCGAAGCGCTGTCACAGAGGATCACGACCTCGGTCCCACGCCTCCGCTCAATGTCGGCGCGGAGGCGCTTGAGGTCGCCGTTGTACGACGGCTGCGGCGTGGCCTGAAGCTCGGCCGTGAGGTCGCCCTCTCCCGAAAAGGTGCCGAACAGGACCGTCGGGCGCGAGTCCACGAGTGCCGACAGCGCGTCGCCCGTCAGGTATTGGCTCTCGGGCGGAGCCGGTTCCTCCGCTCCGTCCTCGATCTCACCGAGGCGGGCGGCGTGGGCGGCCTGCGCCTTCTCGAACCGCTCCTGGGCCGACTCGACGAGCCGCTGGCTGTCGAAGAGCGCGAGGGGCGTCGCCTCGGGGAGGTAGTCGACTGCCGTGACGTGGCCGCCGACGGTGTACGCCTCGGCCCCGAGGTTCGGCACGAGGCGTGCCGTCTCCATCCTGCTCACCGACCGCTGCGTCTGCGGGTCGAACTCTCGGATCTGGTCGACCTCGTCGCCGAAGAACTCGAGGCGGATGGGGTAGCCGCCCGCGAACGGGTACACGTCGAGGATGCCGCCGCGGAGCGCCAGCTCGCCCGGTTCGCTGACGAACTCGACTGGCGCGAAGCCCTGACCAGTCAGCCTCTCCATCAACGTCTCTGGCGGCACCTCCTCGCCGACTCGGATCGTCACGGTCTCGTTGCCGACGGTTTCGGGCAGGGGCACCAACTCCGAGATCGCCTCGACGCTCGTCACCAAGATCCCGTCGAAGCCGTCGCGGAGCCGGCCGAGCGCGTCGGCGCGCTGGACGAGCGGGAGGGTATCGGTAAGCTGCTCGGGGTCGTACGGCTCCTGGCCCGTGGGGGGAAGGAACATGACCTGGTCGTCGGACCCGAGCAACTGCTCGAGGTCGGAGCGGAGGTAGTCGGCGCTCTCACTCTCGGCGAGCAGGGCGACAATCGGCCCACCGACCTGGTCGAGCAGGTCCGCCAGCACGAAGGCCGGCAGCGAGCCCATGGTGCCCTTGAGCCGGAGCGACGTGCCGGGAGCGAGCGCCTCGGTCTCGTCACGGACCTGGGCGAAAAACGGGAGGGCCGCGATCCGGTCGCGGAGGTCGGTCAAGGTCACAGGGCGCGCACGCGAACCGCCCGGATCCGTCGGGACCCGGGCGGGAAGGGGGAAGAGAGTTTGGAATCAGTGGCCGTCAGCGAAGAGAGTCTTGCCCTTCACCGGGCCATCCAGGCGGACCCCCCTGGCCGGGCTGACCGGGTACGTCTCGCCGTCGAACCGGAGCCGGCGCAGCCCGCGGTCGCTGCCGATCACGAGGTCCCGCCAGTAACCCCGGCCCTCGACAACCGTCACAGGCCCAGCCACGTGGCTGATCTCGGCCGCGATCCGAAAGCGGCCGAACTCCTCGGCGTCGAGCCCCTCGAGCTGCTCAAAGACGAGCACGGTGCATCCGCCTGAGCCGCACCAATCCGTGTTCGTGAGGTGCACGAGCGCATCGTCTCGACCGTCCCCATTGAGGTCGGTCCAGGCGACCTGCGTGGTGGTCGAATCCCATGCGAGGCCGAGCGGATCGGCATATCGCGCGACGGCGTCGAGCAAGTCGGTCCGCCGATCGTCCGTCGTGTCGGCGGCGCAGGCCAGAATGAGGGCGAGAGAGAGGATCCACATGGGAGAGAGGGAATCGTCCTGTCGGATGGCTGTTCCCCGTATGGGCGACCCCTTCGACATCTCCGGGCAGGCCCCATCGGGACTCACCCTGTTGTACGGAGTGGGGCAGTCTCCCCTTCACCACTGTCACCCCTGTGTCCTCTCTCAGGCGGGTGCTGTTCCAGCAATGGCGTGGCGGACAAACCCGCCCCCCTGTTCGATCCGCACCCGAGCCGCCTCAGCGTCGACGTCGGCCAGGAGCATGACGAGGGCTGTCTTGACGTGGCCGCCCGCAGCTTCCAGCGCCGCCGTCGCTTCGTCGTATTCGACGCCCGTTGCCGTCATCACGATTCGCTTCGAGCGCTCGACCAGTTTGAGGTTCGTCATCTGGAGGTCGACCATCATGTTCTCGTAGACCTTCCCCAGGCGGATCATGGTCGCAGTCGAGATCATGTTGAGGACGAGCTTGGTGGCCGTGCCACTTTTCATCCGCGTCGATCCCATGATGGGCTCCGGCCCCACGTCTGGGCAGATGGCGACATCGACGTCGAGCGTGAATTGGCTCCGCGGGTTGCAGGTCACGAAGAGCGTCCGCGCGCCGATCTCGCGGGCCCGCTTGACGGCGCCGACGACGTAGGGCGTCCGCCGGCTGGCGGCAATGCCGCAGACGACGTCTTTGTCCGTGACCCCCGCCTCGGCGAGTGCGTCGGCGCCGTTGGACTCGTGGTCCTCCGCCCCCTCCTGCGCGACGAACATCGCGGCCTTCCCCCCCGCGATGAGGCCTTGTACGAGGTCCGGCGGCGTCCCGAAGGTGGGCGGGCACTCGGCGGCGTCGAGTACCCCGAGACGCCCGCTTGTCCCGGCGCCGCAGTAGAAGAGGCGGCCGCCGTTGCGGAACGCGTCCTCCACGATCTCGACGGCTTGCGCGACGTACGGCAATTCCGGCGTCACGGCGTCGACGGCGATCTGGTCCTCCTCGTGCAGCATCCGAACGACCTCTGCAAGAGGTGCGACGTCGATCTGCATCGTCCGTGGGTTGCGGGTTTCGGTCGTGAGCGTTTTGAGCTCGTCGAAGAGGGCGGGGCGGTCAGGCATTGGCTGGGTGAGTGCGGAGCCTCCAAGCTAGCGAGGCCGCGAGGACGGCTCCGACGCCCCCGAGGCCGAGGAGCCACCACGGCACGCCTTGCTCGAACGGGATTGGATCGGGCGTGCCCGAGAGGACGGGGGCCGCCCAGTAGAAGGGACTGGCTTCGATCCCGTCGTGTGCCCCGATGTAGGCGCGTTGCGCGTCGCGTAGCGCGAGGTCTTTCCCCTTGCCCGCGGCCAGCCCTTCGTAGAACGTGCCCATGATCTCGGACGTCGCGTCGTCGGCGACCGGCCAGAGCGTGGCCACGGTGGCCTGTGCCCCCGCAGCCCGCATTCCGTACTGCAGGCCCACCAGCCCCTCTCCGCTCTGGCGGCCGCCCCCTGCCGTCGAGCACCCGCTCAGCACGACCAGGTCGGCGTTCATCTCGAGATCCATCATCTCGTAGAGGTGGAGGACACCGTCTTCTCGGTCGTCTTCCGACAACGCGATCCTCGAGTAGAGCGGGAGCGTCGGGTTGGCTTCGGCATGTGACGCGAGGTGTACGACGTCCGCATCCCCGACTCGGCGGCGGAACCGGTGCTCCGTCGCTTCCGCGTCGACGAGCGCTTCCCCCTCACCGCTCGACGCGACGCGGCGAACCTCTCGGGTCACATGTGGAAGGTCGCCCCATCCTGACGTGTTCCACGTGGAACGGTCGCCCTCGAAGTCGCTTCGTCCGAACGCCAGCACGTCGAGGGGACGCGTCTCCGTTGAGTCTCCGGACGACGGTGCCGTTTCGATGAGGGCCGCTGCGAGCTCCGTGCCGATCGCCCAGTCATGCAAGAGGTAGGGCGCCATTGCGTAGTCGTCGGCCACGCCTGACGTTAACGCCGCGAATGGAACGGTCGCGACATCCAGGTCAGGCACGATGGTCACCCTAGGTGTTGGAACCCACGGCCGGAGTGGCTCGATCAGAATGCTGTACAGCCGGTGGAGAGCAGGGAGGGCGAGCGCAGGATCTGGGGCTCCAGCCTTCCACGGCCAGCCAACGGCCTCAAGCTCTTCTCGCGCACCTGCCCGCGTTGTCGGCAACGGGACGTTGACAAGTGTATCTCCCCGCAAGACGAACGCTGAACTTTCGAGGTCGTCGACGAAGTACGCGATGAGCGTTCGATCTTCGACGGCGAGCTGCTCCTGGAGGGCGTGCAGGTCGAGATCGGTCTCGGGCCGGCTTGTCAGACCAGACGCCGTGAGTTGCTCGATCTGTCGTTGGTACCTCGATGTCTCAAGCCGTCGCGCTGCGCGCTCAGCGGGTGTCGCCGCTTTGAAGAACGCCATCCGCGCCTCGGAGAGCTTATCCGCTACGCTGTCGACTTGACTCCGGGTAGTGGGTTTGAGGGACTTCCGCACCTCTTGGTAGTGCAGGAGGTCGCGGAGATACCTGGCTCTCGTTTGGTCCAGCGTCTTGAAGGCTCCCTGGACGTCCCCCATTGCGAGCTGCGTTCTGACCAAGCCCCGATACGGCTGCTGCATCGTGGTGAACGCAGACGAACTCCAGTCGTCGAGGCCGAGACGGTCGCGCTCGATCTCACGACGCGCGATGGCTTCTTCGAAGTAGGTCGCCGCTTGTGTCCAGCGCTCCCTCCGTTCCTCTAGCCGCCCGAGATGTTCCAGCGCGGTGGCCTCATTTCGGGCGTACCCAGTGCGAAGTGCCTCGTCCCGGCCGCGTCGGTACGCATCGGCGGCCTCGGATAGCTCACCGGCGATTTCGGCGATTCGCCCTTCTGCCATCATCGTCTCGAACCCAGCCTCCGGAGCCAGTAGGCCCGCTTCTAGTGCGAGTGCGGGCGCCTGACGCAACCGCCCTCGTGCTGTGTCGAAATCACCCCGGTACGCTGCGGCGACCGCGCTCAGGCCAAGGACGACCGACCGAAAGCCGGCGGGCTGACCTGACGTCGAGAGAAACTCCAACGCAGCGGCCGTGCGCCTGTCCAGAAGCATAACCAGGGAGTCGCGTTCAGCTGGGGTTCCTGCATCTCGGAGCCTGAGGTCCGTGAGGATGGAGTAACTCGTCCACGCATGCCCCTTGAGGTCGACGAGCTCGGGAGCGACCCCGAGGCTGTCATTCGCAAGGGCGATGGAGGCTCGCAGATACGATTCGGATTCGTTCAACTCCCCCAACATCCGGGCCATCCGGCCGGCCTCGATGAGCGCACGAACGCCGTACGCGGCTGGCGCGTCGTTCGCCATGCCTGCGGCCCTGTAGTTGGCTTGCGCCGCGTCAAGCATGCGCCCGAGGCGGCCGAGCGCGTACCCCTGCTGCATCAACAAGATCACTTTCGACCGCGTGGAGGTACGCTGGCCTTCCCCACCCAAGTAGTTGCTCGTCGTCGAAACCACCTCTTCAAACCGGTTGCCCATGACGAGGAGGTAGGCCTCGTGCTCCCGGAGCCGTCCCGTGCAGACGGGGGCCGATTTGGAGTAGCGCTCGATCTGAACATTGATCCTCTCGATCAACGCCTGACGCACTGCTTCGCCCTCCGACCGTCGTTCCCGAACCTCTGCGAAGAGCGCTTCCCGTTCCCTCTCACAATTCGCCTCCTCGTTGGAAGCCCCGTGCACGGACACGACCCCTGCGATCAGGATCAGAAGGAGCAGGCCGTTTCGGCCACGGACTAGCACGGCGAGGGAGGGTAAGGGGGGCAGAGGTTAGCGAACATCGTTCCCCTCGACCGGTACGAGTCGGCCGCTCTCTGACGACCGTGCGCCTCCGCTCCCTCTCCCTCATCTCGTTCCGCGCCCACAGCCGAACCGAGGTGGACACCGCGCCCCGTGTGAACCTCCTCGTGGGGCCCAATGGCGCCGGCAAGACGAATGTCATCGAGGCCATCGGGTACCTCTGCCTCGGGAAGAGCTTTCTCGGGGCGCCGGATGGCACGGTGCTCCAGCGTGGAGCTCCGCATTTCACGGTGGAGGGCGCGTTCGAGGGGGAGGACCGACCGGACGTCCGGTTGCGGGTCGCGTTCGTGCCAGGGGAGGGGAAGCGGGCGTTCGCGAACGGTGCCCCCCTTGACCGGCTGGCAGACTTGGTGGGTCGGGTCCCCGTCGTCATTATGTCCCCCGATGACCGGGACCTCACGGCCGGTGGACCCAGCGAACGTCGGAGGCTTCTCGATACGACGCTCAGCCAGGCCTTTCCTGTCTACCTCGACGACCTGCTCAAGTACCGCCGCGCCCTCAAGCAGAAGAACGCGCTGCTCCAACAACTCCGGAAAGGCCGATCGCTGACGGCCGGTAGCATGGACGCGTGGGATGAGGAGCTAGCGATGTTGGGCGGCCGTGTCGTTGGACGCCGTCGCGACTTCTTGGACCGGTTCAAAGACCTCTTGCTGGAGGCGTACGAGTTGCTCGGCACCCCGGGCGGGACGCCGACTCTTGACTATCGGCCTTCGAGCGGTTCGGATGCCGAATCCGACGTGGACGGCATGCGCCGGGCGCTCGCCCGGACCCGGAGCCGGAGTGGAGATCTAGGGCGGACGCTGGTCGGGCCGCACCTCGACGAGGTCTTGTTCCAACTCGATGGGTTCGACCTCCGGCCATTCGCCTCACAGGGTCAGCATCGGACCTTTGCCCTCGCCATCCGGGTGGCCCAGGCCCTGTACTTCCGCGAACGCGCGGACGAGCCACCTCTCCTGCTCCTCGATGACGTGTTCGGTCCCCTGGACCCCGATAGAACTCGTGTCGTGTTGGAACTGCTCGCCTCGGGGGAGCTCGGCCAGTCGTTCGTGACAGCGGCGCGCTCAGAACCCTTCGCCGGGGTCGTGCCGTTTGATAGCGACGCACACGCCGTGTTTCACGTGGAACGCAGCGTCGTCTCCCGTCTCGACACTCCTCTCTCCGTACCGCTCTCCTCATGAGACCCCTTTACGCCGCCTCTCGCTCTGCGGCCCTCTCGCTTCTCGTCGTTCTTCTCGCGGCCTGTGGCACAACGAACGTCAATTACGTCACAGGGGAGGAGCAGCGTGGAGCGTACACGTGGGCTCAGGAGGTCCAACTCGGCACCGAGGCGGACCAACAAATCCAGGCTCAGTTCGGCGTCTATGACGAAGACCCTGCACTGACGGCCTACGTCGAGCGTATCGCTCAGGATGTCCTCAGCACGAGCGCTTATACAGATCCGAGCACTCCGGCCGAAATCCGGAATACCCCGTTCACCTTCCGCATCCTCGATTCTCCCGTCGTCAACGCGTTCGCGTTGCCGGGAGGGTTCGTTTACGTCACGCGCGGGTTGCTCACGTACCTCGAGAACGAGGCGCAGCTCGCCGTCGTTCTCGGTCACGAGATCGGCCACGTTCTAGGCCGCCACTCATCAGAACAGGCAGCGCGCGCCCAGCTCAACCAGTTCGGTCTGCTTGGGGCTGCCATCCTTGGGGGCGTTGTGGGAGGTGGACGTGTCGCGGAGGGTATCCTGAACTACGGGGGCACCGGCCTCCAACTCCTCCAGCTCAAGTATGGGCGTGACGCGGAACGCGAGGCGGACCAGGCCGGCGTTGCCTACGCCGAGTTCGCGGACTACGACGCGAGCGAGGCGGCTCGTTTTTTCGTCTCGCTTGAGCGTCTCGGCGAGCAGGCGGGCCAAAGCGTGCCGTCCTTTCTATCGACCCACCCGGATCCAGGTGAGAGAGCCCACACCATTCCTCAGCTCGCTGCGCAGTACGACCCGCAGGG
The DNA here is from genome assembly GCA_012269805.1 of Rubrivirga sp. Classification (GTDB taxonomy): domain Bacteria; phylum Bacteroidota; class Rhodothermia; order Rhodothermales; family Rubricoccaceae; genus Rubrivirga. The sequence continues at coordinate 10,906 of JAAXJP010000016.1, read as the reverse complement.
CACTCGGGTGGTCGAAGCAGAGTACTTGGCGCAGATCGAAGGCATCGTTCTCGGCGAGGACCCCCGACAGGGGTACACAGAGAATGGGGTGTTCTACCATCCCGAGCTTCGCTTCCTGCTGGACTATCCGAATGGGTGGCAGACTCAAAACTCCCCGGCAGCCTTCCTGATGGGCGAACCGAATGGTCAGGCCGTGATGCAACTCACCCTAGCTCAGGCCCAGTCTGCACGGGCCGCGGGCCAGGCGCTTCAGTCGCAACAGGCGGTCCGGGCGCAGGCAGCGGGCGCGCTCTCGATCAATGGGAACGCCGCGTACCGGGTAGAGGGCACAGCGCAGCAGCAGAACGGAACGGTGGCGTTTTCTGCTACCTTCATCGAGTTCGGCGGCAACGTCTACCAGGTCCTCGGGCTGACATCGGTCGACGGCTTCGGGTCCTATGGTACAGCGTTCCGACAGACCGCTGGCAGCTTCGCGCGGTTGACCGATAGCCGGTACTTGAACCGCTCGCCATCTCGCCTTGAGGTGACCCGGGCCCCTGGCGGAGCCACCCTTCAGGCGTTGCTTAGGGGGCGCACCCTGCCGCTGGGACTCACCGAGCAAGAGATCGCCATCATGAACCAGACAGACCTCACCAGTCGGCTCCCTAGTGGGGAATCGGTCAAGCTCCCCGAGTAGGATCTCAGATCGGCCAGACCGTGGGGCTCGGACGTTCGGCGTCTGAGCCCCTCGGCTGGTGAGTGGTCTTCCGCGCGGGGCGGTATTACCCCCGGCTCGCCGACCCGGGCCCTCGT
>JAAXJP010000016.1:7928-10104 GCA_012269805.1 Rubrivirga sp. | reverse complement strand
CCCCCCCTACGGATTCCTACCGCGGCCCGCGGGGGGGGCGCGCTGCGGGTCCCCCCCCCCCCCCCACGTCTGTTCATTGGTCTTCCTCTCGGGGCGGAATTACCACGGCCTCGCCGCCCAGCGACATCTTCCCGTTGCAGTAGGCGTACATCTTGATCCGGACATGACCGTGGCGCTCCATCTTCTCGGCCACTTTGACCTCAATCGTGACCTCCTCACCGACCGGGACAGGGCGCAGAAACTTGGCAGAAAGGGACACCGCGATGGACCCGGGCCCGGGGAAGTCACGGCCCAGGACCTTCGAGGCGAGACCGAGCACGTACACACCGTGCACCACAGGCTTCCCAAACCGGCTCTGACGGCCCGCCTCCTCGTCGATGTGGATTGGATTGTCGTCGCCCGTGACCTCCGCAAACAAGCGGACATCGTTCATCGTGAGCACGCGCGACCACGTGAAACCGTCGCCGACCGTGAGAGAGTCGTAAGTGTGAGCCATCAGTAGAGAGGTAGAGGGTTGGCGAGTCTACGGTGCCACAGGACCTCCTGCGTCCAAGAAGCGGTCCCGGGTCTCAGGCGTCGGAACTCTGCAGGAGTCGCGCGTACCGAACCAACGGAATCGGTTGCGAGCGACCCAGTCGTATACCGCGTCGCGCACTCTGCGCGGCAAGATGCGGGTTACCGCCAACCATCTCCAGGGGAGGGCCAAATGCGTCGCGACTCGCCAGCCCGCTTCGGAACGGACGTGGCATGTTCCGGATTCGTAGAGGACGACGGAGTCGTACCTGTCCGGGGCAATCCCACAGGTATTGAGCAGAGTCCGTCCGACCTCTGACTGAAGCGAAGCGAAACGGATACGCCCCTCCTTGTCGTGGTCGAGCACGAATTGCACCGACCAGTCGCACAGGTTGCAGCCCCCGTCGAACAAGAGGACGATTGGGTCGTCATGCATGGGCCAAAGCTAGGCGAGCTTCCGGTCCCCGCCGCCGGAGCGAGCCTGTTTGTAGAGGAGGTACTCTGTTAGAGCTGGATCGCGGGGTCATGGATCCACCAGATCGTCCCCCTTCCGTGCCGAACCATCGGTCGGGCTCAGTTGCGCTCGGAGGTGGTGATGTGTGGCAGGCAGGCCTCTCTAGGAACTCCGGCGACCAAGGTGACGGGCGATAGAGTTGGGCTCCGCATGTTCTGCTCCCGGTCAGGGCCGAGCTCTGAACAGGCCTCATTCTGAACAGGCCCCCTACAGACCGTGTTCGTTCACCTCCTGGGGGGAGACCATCTCTCGCCGATATCGCCCCGGCTGTCACTCTGAACCACCGCATTACTGGGCGGGGCGGTTGCAGAGGGTGATTTCCATCCGACGTTTCACGTGGAACGGGGTGACGCGGCGCGTTTCCACTCTACCCTTTGTCGTCCCCCCCAGGCTTTGGTGTTTAGTCGTCTCCGTGCCATCCCACGTTGGACCGTTTCCCACCCGGTGGTGGTGGTTCTGGTCGCTATGTCGCTGGCCGCACTGGGCGTGTGGAAGGCGACGGGTTTACGGATCGACACGGACATCGTCACACTCCTGCCCGACGAGTACACGAGTGTCCAAGCGATCCAGAGGCTTCAAGAGACAGTTGGCGCGGAAACGACCGTTGATATCGCGATCTACAGTCCGTCCTTCGAGGCGAATGTCGCGTTTGGAGAAGCCCTGGTCGACGCCGCTCTACAAATGGAGCGACCGGACGGGGAGGGACCGTACTTCACGCGCGTCGATTTCCGGCGGGACATCCGATTCGTCTCCGAGAACGCGCTCTACTTCGCCACGTTTGAGGAGTTGGACCGCCTCGAGGCGTTCCTGCGAGGTCAAGCGCAGCAGGTCCGGTCAGCCACGGACCCTCTCCAAATGGACCTCTTCGGAGTCGCGGCTGACAGCGCGCGGATGGCGAGGCGGGAAGAGGGCGACCGGCTACGAGCGGACCTCGCTCAGCTGGCCCTGACGGAATATTTCCTGAGCCCAGACTCGACGACGTTGGTGGTCAAGCTGTACCCGACGGGGTCCCAGACGAACCTGGGCTTTGTCGATCAGCTGTATGGAGACCTCGACGCGCAGATCGAGGCGCTCCGGCCGGAACAGTATCACCGGGACATGGAGGTGACGGCAGCGGGTCGCCTGCTGCGTCAGACTATTGAGGTCCAA
>JAAXJP010000016.1:0-7918 GCA_012269805.1 Rubrivirga sp. | reverse complement strand
GCGTGCTGTCAGTAGTGCTCGCCGTCGTACTGTACTTCCTGTACAAGTCGATTCAGGCTCGTACGGGGGGGCGATTGGTTTGGAGCGTCGTTGGGAGCGAGCTGTTGCGGACGCCCGTCACGGCCATTCTGCTAACGGTCCCGCTTCTGGTGAGTCTGTCGTGGGCAGGCGGCGTCGCAGCGATCACGTTTGGCACGCTCAACCTGATGACGTCGACGCTCGGGCTGGTGCTGTTTGGCCTAGGCATCGACTACGGGATCCACTTTTATGCGCGATATGCTGAAGAGCGGGGAGAGGGGAAGAATGTCGCGGATGCGGTCGAGGAGACGTTCGTAAGTACGGGGCAGGGGATCGCCGTGTCGGCACTGACCACGGCGTTTGCCCTCTTCGTCTTGCAGATCGCGGACTTCCGAGGGTTCAGCGAGTTCGGGCTGATCGGCGGCCTCGGCATCCTGTTCGCCGTCGTCTCGATGCTGACCGTTCTGCCAGCGCTACTCAGCATCGCAGAACGGACGGGGGCACTGAACCTTCGCCTTCGCGGAGAGGCCTCCCGCGTGGAAATCGACCCCAGATTCCCGTTCGCGCGGACGATCACGGTCGTTTGCCTTGGGTTGACGGTCGCCTGCGTGCTCGCCATTCCGGGGGTCTCATTCGAATACAACTTCTCGAACCTGGAACCGGAGTATGATGAGTATTACCGGCGCGCAGAGGCCCTAGAGCCGGTTTTTGGTCAGAGCGAGCGCCGGAACCCGGCGTATATCCTGCTCGATTCGCCAGAGAGCGTCCAGGCCGTCGCCGAGGCCGTGGAGGGGCTCGCGGAGCAGGACTCACTCATCCTCGCCGTTGAAAGCCTGCAGGAGCGATTCCCGACTGACAGTGTGGGCACGGCATCCAAGCTCGAACGATTGGCCGGAATCCGGGAGGTCCTCGACGACCCCTTCCTGCGAGCGGATACGACGGGTCAGATCGAACGACTCCGCAGGGCCGCCTCGGCCACGGAGCCGATCTCACTCGACAGCGTTCCGCCGTTCCTGACGCGCCCGTTCACGACTCGGGACGGTGAGATCGGCGACTTCGTCATCGTCTTCCCGCGCGGCAACATGGCCGATGGACGTCGCTCCATTCGTTTCGCCGAGCTGATCGGGGAGGTCACGACACCGGAGGGAAGCTCGTTCTACGCGGCCTCGACGCAGCTCGTGGCGGCCGACATGCTCCGGCTAATGCAGGAAGAGAGCCCCTTGATGGTGGGGGTGACGTTCCTGCTCGTGTTCGTCTTGGTCTTCTTGTCGTTTCGGTCGCTGAAGTGGACGCTAATCGCTGTGGTTCCGCTCCTGATAGGCCTTGTATGGATGCTCGGGGTCATGGTCCTATTCGGCGTCCAGCTCACGTTCTACAACCTGGTCGTCTTGCCGACCGTGCTCGGCATCGGCAACGATGGGGGAGTCCATCTCACACACCGATATCGCGAAGAGGGGAGGGGCTCGATCCGGCGCGTGCTTCGGTCGACTGGGGAGCACGTAACGATGGGAGCTCTCACGAACCTGGTTGGGTTCGGCGGACTGTTACTCTCGTCCCACCCCGGGCTCCGATCGATTGGCATCCTCGCCGTGGTAGGAATCGGGGCGACGCTCGCAGCAACGCTCGTGTTCTACCCGGCCCTCCTTCAAGTTCTCGAGGACAACCGATGGCTCGACCGCCGTCCTCGTCGACGCCGGCGGTACGATCTCGGAGACCCCGAAGCGATTCGCCACCCGCAGTTCAAGCTCCACCCGGGTCAACGTACGGATGCAAAGGACTAACGGTCGTTGAGTCGGCCAAATCAGCCAAGGGAAATCGTAGACAGGGTCCCCTGTGATCGATCGTTTACGAGGAAGGTGATGGGTAAGCAATTGTAAACATAGCACCTAGGTCGGTGGGTAATCAGGTGATTGGCGCCCTCAGTGCCCTGCATTCACTCTTTTGCACCAGCGAGGGCTCGGTAATAGCTCAGCATCCGCGCGAGGACTTCGGACCAGTCGTATGCTCGTGCAGCCTCCCGAGCGGCGTGGCCGAGACGGTGACGGAGATCGGCGTCTACGACGACCTGACGGGCCGCGTCTAAAAAGGCCGGTCGGTCGCGGGGGGGGCAGAGCAAACCCGTTGCCCCGGAGTCAATGAGACTGGCCGTTCCGGCCGCGTCGGCTGCGACGACGCCGAGGCCGGAAGCCATCGCCTCTAGCGTGACGTTTCCGAACGTTTCCGTGTCGCTTGGAAAGAGGAACACGTCAGAAGACGCATAGGCCGTCGAGAGCTCGTTCCCTGAAAGGTGCCCCGTAAACACGGCGTCTGGGAGCTCTTCGTGGAGAGCGCCGCGCTCTGGACCGTCGCCGACGACGAGCGCGCGGACCGGACGCCCCTCGCGTTGAAGGGACCGTACTGTATCGGCAAACACGTCAAGCCCCTTCTCCTTGACGAGGCGGCTCACGAACGAGACCACGACCTCATCGTCTTCGAATCCGCGCGCCCGCCGCCATTCTGGTGAGCGCGCCTCGGGGCGGAAGCGGTCCAACTCAATGCCCCGGGGCCAAAGACGGATCGTGGAGGAGATGCCGTGCTTCAAGAGCGCATCGCGCATGGTCGGTGTCGGCGCGTACACCTCGTCGCAGCGATCGTAGAAGCGGCGGAGCACGGACCAGAGTGCATCCTCAGCGAGGCCCAGGCGGTAGTAGTCGAGATACGACGCGAAGTGCGTGTGGTACGTCGACACGACCGGGATGTCGAGACTTCGCGCCCAGCGTAACGCCTTGTGGCCCAATACATCCGGAGTCGCGATGTGAACGACGTGCGGCGCGAATCGGGCCGCCTCATGGCGGGCGCTGCTGGGAAAGCGAGTGCTCACGCGATACTCGGGCCGCCCCGGCGCTGCGACCGACGGGACCGCGACGAACCGGCCTGGCTGATCGAGCGGGTCGTCGATCGTCGGCCCGAACACAAGCACGTCGTGCCCCTGGTCGAGGAGATAGCCGACGAGGCGCCCGAGCGTCCGCGATACGCCGTCCTCGACATGGTTGTAGTTGCCCGTGAACAGGGCGATACGGAGCGGAGTCACGGGCGGTAGAGTTGGGGGAGGGCCACCGCGGCATGCTACGGCGCTACCGTGGGACCGGCTCGGGCTGCACATGGGGGCGGTCGGCCTGTATTGGGCACGCGATGCCGCACTAGAACCCAGCTCGTACCGACGATGAACGAGAGCGGGAGGCCGAGCATGACGGCTGCCCATGCGGGCCCGGAGGTCTCGACCGCGGCCGACCCATCCGACGGGACCAAGAGCGCGGCGCCATACGGGCCGGTAGAAAAGACGATCTGGGATGCGGCGTTCCACCCAAGATGGCGTTCGATGGACGCGGCGACAGACCGTGTTGCAGCGAACGCGAGGGCCAGCATCATGTCGAACGCACGCGTGTAGAAGAAGACGAACACCCCACGGCGCCCCGACCTGCTGGAGTGCGGCGACCGGGCCCGCAACGGGCAGGCCGGCCCCGAACCGAAGTCGGAGGGCAGGCGCGTTGAGGCCGATCTCTCAGAGTCCCTCGCCCTTAAGTCGGAGCAGTCCCCAGGTGACCGCGAGTAGAAAGGGCCGATCACGGGTGAGGACGGCAAACGGCGTTTCCCGGCGAGAGAATCGCCCCCGGGGGGTGCGCCGTCCAAGCCTTACGGCCTCAACGCCTCCTGGAGAAACCGGCCGGTGTGACTGCCCTCGACCTCGGCGACCTGCTCCGGCGTTCCCTCCGCCACGACGAACCCGCCGCGCCGGCCCCCCTCCGGACCGATGTCGATCACCCAATCGGCCGCCTTGATCACGTCGAGGTTGTGCTCGATGAGGATGACCGAGTGGCCCGCCTCGACGAGCGCGTTGAAGGCCGCAAGCAGCTTCTTGATGTCGTCGAAGTGGAGGCCCGTGGTGGGTTCGTCGAAAAGGTAGAGCGTGTGGCCCTGGTGGCTCTTGCTCAGGTGCGCCGCCAGCTTGACGCGCTGGGCCTCGCCGCCGGAGAGCGTGTTCGACGGCTGCCCCAGCGTGAGGTACCCGAGGCCGACGTCTTGGAGCGTCTGCAGCTTGCTCTCGATCCGCCCCTGACCCTCGAAGAAAGCGACCGCCTCGTCGACGGTCAGATCGAGGATGTCCGCGACGTTCTTCCCCTTGAACCGGACGTCGAGCACGTCCTGCTTAAACCGTTTCCCGTGGCAGGCCTCGCACTCGAGGTAGAGGTCAGCGAGAAACTGCATCTCGACCTGAACGACGCCCTCGCCCTGGCACGTCTCGCACCGCCCGCCGGGCACGTTGAACGAGAACGTCCCCGGCCGGTAGCCGCGGATCTTGGCTTGGTGCGTGCTCGCCAGCAACTCGCGGATCGCGTCGAACGCCTTGATGTAGGTCACCGGGTTCGACCGTGGGCTCTTCCCAATCGGCGACTGGTCGACCATCTCCACGTTCTCGATGAGCTCCGCGCCCTCCACCGCGTCGTGAGAACCGACCTTGCCCTCGAAGTCGCGGCCCTTGGCCCGCTCGAGCGAGGCGAACAGCGTCGAGTGCACGAGGGTCGACTTGCCGGAGCCCGAAACGCCGGTGACGACCGTGATCGCGTCGAGCGGGAACGACACGTCGAGACGCTTCAGGTTGTGCTGACGAGCGCCCTTGACCGTGATCGCGCGCTCCGGGTCGATCTCACGCCGAGCGTCGGGAACAGGGATGGTCTTCCGACCCGAGAGGTAGGCGCCGGTGAGTGAGGCGTCGTCGTCGAGCGCCTCGTCAAACGAGCCTTGAAACATGACCTCACCGCCGAGCGCGCCCGAGCCCGGTCCGATGTCGATCAGTTGGTCGGCCCGGCGCATCATCTGCTCGTCGTGCTCGACCACGAGCACCGTGTTGCCGATGTCACGGAGGCCTTCGAGGATGGCGATCAACCGGTCGTTGTCCCGGGGGTGGAGACCGATCGTCGGCTCGTCGAGGACGTAGAGGCTGCCGACGAGCGACGAGCCGAGCGACGTGGCGAGGTTGATCCGCTGCGTCTCGCCACCGCTGAGCGTCATGGCCAGCCGGTCGAGCGTGAGGTAGTCGAGGCCGACCTCGACGAGGTACCCGAGCCGCTTCCGGATCTCCTCCAGCACACGCCCCGCCACCTCTTGGTCGTGCTCGCTCAACTCGATGGCATCGAAGAAGGCCCGAGCGTCGGCCGTCGTCAACTCCGACAGCTCACCGATGTGGAACCACTCGGTCTGGCTCGACGACCCGCCGATCGCTGGGCCACGGAGCTTCACATAGAGCGCCTGCGGGCGGAGTCGGTAACCATCGCAGGCCGGGCACCGCGTGTACCCGCGGAAGCGCGCGTTGTAGATGCGGTAATGCATCTTGTACGCCTTCTTCTGGAGGAAGGCGAAGAAGCCCTCGACGCCGACGTAGTCGCCCGAGCCTTTCCAGACGACCTGTTTGTGTTCGTCCGAGAGGAGGGTGTACGGAGCGTCCAAATCGAGCCCAGCGCGGCCAGCTTCCCGAATCAACGCGCGTTGATGCTTCGACCATTGGTCGGAGCGGAAGGGCGCGAGCGCGCCCTGACGAATCGACAACTCGGGGTTTGGGATCACGAGGTCCTCGTCGATGCCAGGCACGCGACCGAAGCCTTGACAGGCGGGACACGCGCCGAGCGGGCTGTTGAACGAGAACAGCTGCGGCGTCGGCTCCTCGAACTCCATCCCGTCTCGCTCGAAGCGGGCCGAGAACTCGAGCATCTGAAACGGCTCCCCCTCCCGCGGCGCGGTGATCACGACCGCCCGCTCGTCGCCTTCCCTGAACGCCTGCTCGACCGAGTCCGCGATCCGGTTCGTCGTGCTGTCGCTGTCCGGTTTCGTCGCAAGCCGGTCGACGAGGACGTAGAGCCGCTTGGTCGGGGTCGTGACCGAGGCGGGGTCGGTGGCATTGAGGTCGACCACTTCGGGGGCCCGCCCCTTTTCGGCCTGCTTCTCGGTGGGGAGCGCGACGAGGCGGAAAAAGCCGCGCGCCTGGAGCGCCTTGAGCTCCTCGACCTTTTTGGCGCCCTTGTGGGAGGGGAAGGGGAAGGCGAGGTAGAACCGCGTCTTGTCGGGGAGCGCCGCCTGGATCGCCTCGGCGGACGAGCGGGGCGAGTCACGAGTCACGACCTCACCGCTCTTGGGGGAGACCGTCGTGCCGACGCGGGCGAAGAGAAGGCGGAGATAGTCGTAGACCTCCGTCTGGGTGGCGACCGTCGAACGTGGGTTCTTGGTCCCCGTCTGCTGCTCGATGGCGATGGCTGGCGCGAGCCCTGTGATGAGGTCCACGTCCGGCTTGTCCATCCGGTCGAGAAACTGGCGGGCGTAGGCGCTGAGGCTCTCGACGTAGCGCCGTTGGCCCTCGGCGTAGATCGTGTCGAACACGAGCGACGACTTGCCCGACCCCGACGGCCCCGTCACCACGACGAGCTGCTTTTTCGGGATCGTGACGTCGACGTTCTTCAGGTTGTGCTGGCGCGCGCCCTTGACCACGAGGTCCTTGCCGACGAATCGGTTCTTAGAGTCGCCGTTGGTCGTCGGTGCGGCCGGGGCCGTCGTCGTCTTCGCCATCGTAGGGGGGGGGGGCAGTGCGTCGACGGCGCGCTCCGCCAGCGGGGAAGCGGCCAGAGCCGCCGTTCGGATGCGCCAACGCGGCGCAGACGAGGAAGATGCCCTGGGGCGTGTGAAACCGTGGTGTCAGACCTACGGGGTTCAGCCCCCAGGAGGTGAGGTGGCGCGAAGGAATCGTGTTGGCTGAGACGGCGCCCGACGCTCAAACACCTGGCGTCAGACGAACCCCCACTTCCACACGAGTTAGGAACTGCAGGGTGATCCCTCGCGAACGAGTTACCCAATTCTGTCACGACACCTCCTGGCCACGACCCGTTGGCCCGCACCTCCCACCACCATGCGTTCCGGTACTCTGCGCACTCGCGCCCTCCGTTCTCTCTCCCTTCTCGTGACTGCGATGGCCCTGAGCTGGGGCACGATCGCCAGCGCGGCGACGATCACCGTCACGACATCCGACGACGAACTGAACAACGACGGGGACTGCTCCCTCCGTGAGGCCGTCGCGGCGGCGAACACCGACGAGGAAGTAGACAACTGCGAGGCCGGTGAGGACGGGCCCGATGACATCGTGTTCAGCCCCATCCTCGCTCTGGGAACGATATCGCTCGGTCAACAAGCAATCGCCGTGACCGACTCGGTCTCGGTCGACGGAGGGCTGACGGCCGGCTCGCTCACCATCAGCGGAGACTTCCTCTACCGCATCTTCGTCGTCCGGGATACCGCGAACCTCGCGCTGTCGAACCTGACCTTGATCCGGGGGCGTGCGGAGCGAGGAGGGGCCATCCTCGTGGCGCCGAACAGTTCGCTCTCGACCTCGAACGTCTCGTTTATCCGGAATGAGGCCACTGGAGACGAGGCCACGGATGGCGGAGGCGCCATCTATTTTAACGGCTCGTCCGGCACGTTGGAGGACACGGTCTTCGAGACGAACCAAGCGAGCGGCACCTCGGGCTCCGGGGGCGCCGTGTTCGTGAATGGGACGAGGAGCGCGGTCGAGATCGCGTCATCGACGTTCCTCAGGAACACCTCCAACAGGGCGGGCGGCGCCATCGAGAACCGAGACGGCGCGCTCACACTGACCGATACGGACTTCACCACCAACGACGCCGGGACGAACCCGGGGAACGGCGGCGCTCTCCACCTCTCAGGGAGCGGGACGGCCAGTATTGAAGGCGGAACGGTTTCGAGGAACTCCGCCGTCGAGGGGGGCGGGTTTTGGAACAGCAGCGCAGAGATGATGGTGGAGGGCACGACCTTCACCGACAACGTCGCATCGGGGGCGGGCACGGCCGACCGGATTCAGGGG
>JAAXJP010000072.1 GCA_012269805.1 Rubrivirga sp. | reverse complement strand
ATCCGGCCGCAGGGCTCCGTCGGAGGGGCCAACGCGACGGGCCGCATGGAGGGGTGGGGCGAGGGCGAGGTCAGCGGCTCCGGCTCGCGCTCCGGCCAGATCGTCGTCTCGCTTCCCCGCACGCCCTCGGCCTACGCCGGCTCCCAGGGGCGGCTCACGTTCCCGCTCGACCCCCGCTCGGGCACGGGGATCACCGTCTCATTCACCCTCCCCCGCTAACCCATGCGCTCACGCTCCTTCATCCCCTGGAGCCTCACGCTCTGCGTCCTCCTCGGGGCGCAGGCGGCGACGGCCCAGGTCGGCACGTACTTCGTCGAGACCATCACGTCGCCCACGAGGGTCTACGCGGCCCCGTCCCTCGACGCGACCGTCCTCGGGACCTACACCGACCCGGTCATCTTCAAGTCCACCGGCGTCGGGGAGGACGACGCCGGGCGGGAGTACGAGCAGGTCGAGCCTCTGCCCGGCTCGGGGTTCCCGTGGAGCGTCGGGTACGTCCTCGCGTCGGACGTCCGCGTGACGGCGGACGAGCGCCCGCTCACCTACGGGTTCGGGGTGTATGGGCTCGCGACGACGAGCGAGGTCGGGGCTCACACCCTCAGCGGCCTCGCGTTCGACAACCCGCTGGGCAACCCCGGCAACGCGATGACCGTCGGGATCGGGTTCATGGGGGAGTACGGGCGCTACATCCCCGCCGGGGGCACCGGCGCCATCGGTAAGCTGATCCTCGATGGCAGCTTCGTCGGAGCCGATCAAACACTGAGCGGAGATCGGACCGAATCGACCTACGCACGGTTCGGCCTGGGAGGCGACCTCGTCTACCGAATCACCGGCAGCATCGATCTGTCCGTCGGGGCCGCGCTGACGGGCGGGCTCTACCGTCAAGGCTATGAGACCGACTTTGACACGCTCCGCTTTGAGAGCACTTTCGCGGGTGGCGAGGTCTCGGGGGGCATCGGGATCGGCCGGGCGTCGGTGAGCGGCATCCGCGTCCGGCCCGAGGTGGGGTACCGCTACGCTACCCGGATCGGCGACTGGTCGGCCTCGGTGGATGGGGACTCGGACAACCTCAACTTTTCGGGCGAGCCGTTCGACTTCTCCGGCCCGTTCGTCCGCGTCGTCGCCGGAATCTCCTTCGGGGGGCGGAAAAATACCCAGGCATCGGTTCCGACGCCGCCCGTCGTGCGATCGGACGACCCGTTCGAGGACGACTTCGACGAGGACGACGACGTCGGTGGCAAGCCGTTCGCCGACGATCCCGTGATGGACGAGCCCGTCGTGCCGGAGCCGCGGATGATCCCGCCCCCCGGCTCGGAGCGCATCCGCTGGGTCCAGGCCACGCTCGAAGGCATCGGCTACGACTGCAGGGGCGTGGACGGTCGGATGGGGTCGGGGACGAGAGGGTGCATCCGGGCCTACCAGACCGACATGGGCCTGACCGTGACCGGCGAGCCCGACGACGCCACCCTCGAAGCGCTGTCCTACGAGCAGCCGTAGCCAGATCCGGACATGCGTTACCTCCTCCTCGCTGCAATCGCTCTCTCTAGTGCGGTCTCTGCTCAACCCCGGATCGACCTTGACCTCGGGGGTCCGAGGAGCTCAGACGGGGAATTCTACGTCGTGTTTATCTCGAGGCTATCCGAACAGACCACTGGCAACCCCTTTGGGCTACCCGGTCATGCCTATGTAGCCTTCCTGGCCGAAGACCGACGCTCGAGGCAGTCGATTCAGGACGCGTCGGGATTCACATGCCAAGGCAATGACACGTGCTGGACGAGCGTGCTGCGTTCCCTCCCAGGCGAACTCGTCCGGGAGGCGATGCGGCCGTCTGACCCTTCTACGACGGCCCGATTCGCCGTTCGCGTCACGTCGAGAGATTGGGACCGAGCGCGAAACCGCAGGGTCCGCTGGGGCCGGGAAAACTACGAGCTCCTGTCTCGGGACTGTGTGACGTACGCAGCCGATGTCGCGCGGACTATCGGGCTCAGCGTTCCGGACCGGAGGGTCAGCGGCTCCTATAGTTCCAGTTCAACGACCCCCTGGGGGTTCATCCGGGCGCTCGGCCGAGCCAACTCCGGCGCTGGGGGAAACCGGACTCCTCCCCCCTCGGCCGGGTCCCCCGACCTCCGCCCGGCCGTCTCCGTCTCCCGCTCCGGCACCGCTGGCGGCGAGGTCGCGGTGTCCTACCAGATCCGCAACACCGGCCGTGGCGAGTCGCGGGCGTCCTCCGCCCGCCTCCGCATCAGCCAGAGCAGCCAGCGGCCGAGCTCGAGCGATCCGGTCCTCTCGGAGATCCGCGTCCCTGCGCTCCGACCCGGAGACCGCCAGCGGGACCGGATCACGGCCCGGCTGCCGAGCAGCCTCGCCTCTGGCACCTACTACGTCTGGCTTACGGCGGACGTTAACAGCGACGCCGGCCAGTCGTCGTCCGACGAGCAGAACGACTACGCGAGCGACCGCATCCGCATCACGGGCAACTCGTCTGGCTCCGGCGACCGCGACCGAGGCAACGGCCGGGACGACGACCGAGGGGACCGGGGCGGCACACCCGACCTCCGGCCCGGGGTGTCGGTCCAGAGCCGAGCCACGGCCGGCGACCGCGTGACGGTGTCGGTCCAAGTCCTGAACTCAGGACGAGGACAGTCCCGAGCCTCCTCCGCTCGACTCCGGCTCTCCCAGAACAGTCAACGGCCGAGCTCGGGCGACCCCGTCCTCGCGGAGATCCGCGTCCCCGCTCTCCAGCCTGGCGACCGCCACCGGACGCGGGAGACCGTCCAGCTCCCCGCCGCCCTCGCCTCGGGGACGTACTACGTCTGGCTCACGGCCGACGTCGATAGCGACGCCGGGCAGACCTCGTCCGACGAGCGGAACGACTACGACAGCGACCGCATCCGCGTCACGGCGTCCTCGTCGGGGTCAGGCAGCGGAAACTCGGGCACCGGGGACTCCGGCCGAGGGGGCACCCCCGACCTCGACCCTCGCGTCTCCGCGCCCTCGTCTGCGACGGCCGGCGACCAGATCCGCGTCTCGGTCCGCATCGAGAACGACGGCCGTCGCCCGTCACGGCCGTCCCTCGCTCGCGTCCGGCTGAGCGGCGACAGCCGCCGCCCGAGCACGAGCGATCCCGTCCTCGCCGAGATCCGGGTCCCCGCCCTGAGTCCTAGAGAGTCCCATCGGACGGAGGAGCGCGTGCAGTTGCCCGCGAGCCTCCGGGACGGGACCTACTACGTCTGGCTCACAGCCGACGTCGGCAGCGACGCGGGGCAGACGTCCTCGGACGAGCGCAACGACTACGCGAGCGACCGCATCCGCATCGCCGCCAGAGCCTCCGGCGGGAACGACGACGACGACCGGAACGACAGCGGCGGAGGTAGCGACGCGGGCGCCCCAGACCTCGACCCACGCATCTCCGCGCCCAGCTCCGCGACGGCAGGGGAGAGGGTCCGCCTGTCGCTCCGCATCGAGAACGACGGGGGGGGGACGTCCCGGCCCTCCCGAGCTCGCGTCCGCATCAGCCAGGACAGCCGCCGACCCTCGATGAGCGATCCCATCCTCGCTGAGGTCCGAGTCCCCGCTCTGAGCCGCGGAGAGACGCACCGCACGGACGAGACCGTCGAGCTCCCACGCAATCTCCGGGACGGCACCTACTACGTCTGGCTCACAGCCGACGTGGACAGCGACGCGGGGCAGACGCGGTCCGGCGAGAGCAACGACTACGCGAGTGACCGCATTCGGATCTCGGCGGCCTCGTCGGGCTCGGGCAGCGGCAACTCAGACCAGGGAGGGTCGAGCGGAGGAGGCACCCCGGACCTCGACCCCCGCGTCTCCGCGCCGTCCTCCGCGACGGCCGGCGACCGCATTCGAGTCTCGGCGCGCATCGAGAACGAGGGCCGAGGGCGCTCCCGCCCATCACGAGCCCGCATCCGGATCAGCCAGGACAGCCGCCGGCCGAGCTCGAGCGACCCCATCCTCGCCGAGATCCGGGTCCCCGCCCTCGACCCCGGTGAAACGCACCGGGTCGAGGAGCGGGTCGAGCTCCCGTCGGGGCTCCGCGACGGGACGTACTACGTCTGGCTGACGGCCGACGTCGATAGCGACGCCGGGCAAACCTCGTCGGACGAGCGGAACGACTACGACAGCGACCGCATCCGCATCGAGGCACGTTCCTCAGGGTCCGACAGAGGGGGGAGCTCTGGAAGCGGGTCGGGCAGCGGCACGCCCGACCTTCGCCCGAGCGTATCGGCCCCGTCCTCGGCCGACGCGGGGGACCGCATCGAGGTCCGGGTGACCATCCGCAACCCTGGCCGCGGCCGGTCCCGCCCGTCGAGCGCTCGGGTCCGGATCAGCGAGAGCAGTCGGCGCCCATCTACGAGCGATCCCCTCCTCGCGACGGTCTCGGTCCCCGCGATCGACCCCGGCGAGCGGCACCGCGTCGAGGAGCGCGTCCGGCTCCCGAGCGGCCTCCGCCCTGGCACCTACTACATCTGGCTCACGGCCGACGTCAACAGCGACGCCGGCCAGACCCGGTCCGACGAGAGCAACGACTACGACAGCGACCGCATCAGGATCAGGTAGAGGTGCCTGCCTTCCCGCCTCGCTCGCAGCAGCATCCCATGTTTAACCGCCTTCTTCGAGTGTCCAGCCCAACCCGTCTCGCCCTCCTAGCTGCGCTCGCTCTCGCCGCAGCGACCTCCGCCAGCGCTCAGGACCTCGTCCTCGATGTCTCGGCCAGTTCTGACGTCGCCAGCCCTGGGGGGACCGCTCTCGTCACGGTGACGGTATCGAATGCGGGATTCGATGTCGTGGATGACGTGGCCGTCGATGTCGCTCTCCCCAACGGGATCGCCGGGTTTCGTGAGCCCACGTCGTCCGTGCGGTGCCCGTTCGACGCCGGCGACTCGTCGGGCACCCAGTGCGGCCCGCGCGACACGGCATCGTGGTTCGTGGGCGACCTCGGACCTGGGCAGAGCCGCGCGCTCGCCCTCCCATTCCGCGTGTCCAACAACGCCAGCTTCGGGAGCACGCTCACAGTGGTCGCAACGAGCGGGGGCCAGGTCGATCAG
>JAAXJP010000037.1 GCA_012269805.1 Rubrivirga sp. | reverse complement strand
GCGGCGCCGGGGTCCGGGCGGCGGGCGGGCAAGGCCCCCCCCCCCCCGCCGCGGCGCCGAGGCGACACAAAAACGCGGCGGGGCGGAGCCCGAAGGCCCCACCCCGCCGCGGATCGTCTAGAACGCGTCCGCTAGCGGACGACCGTGACCGTCCGGCTCTCGACGCGGCCGCCCGCCACCAGGCGGAGGACGTAGACGCCGGCCGAGAGCCCCGTCGCGTCGAGCGTCGCCGTCTGGGCGGCGGCGCCGACTGGCCCGCTGGCCAGCGTCCGGACGCGGCGGCCGAGCACGTCGAAGAGCACCAACGAGACCCTGCCCGGCGGCGCGACAAACCGGACGGTCGCCCGGCCCCGGACCGGGTTCTCGACCGCGACGGCCACGTCGATGGCTGGCTCCCCCTCCGATGCCACCAGCGGCCCGCCCACGTCCTCCGACTGGAAGGCCACCACCTGCCGGTTGACCGCTTGGCCGACGACGCCCGTCAGGTCAATCCGAGCCGGGATTTCCACACCGTCCGCGGTCGTGTCGCCCGCGTCCGGGATGCGGAGGAGGACCGCCCCCGGCGAGGCCGTCCCGTCGTCCAGGGCGTACGTCGAGCCCGGCTGGAATGTCCCGTCGGGCTCCGTCCCCCCGTCGCT
Organism: Rubrivirga sp.; assembly: GCA_012269805.1. Classification (GTDB taxonomy): domain Bacteria; phylum Bacteroidota; class Rhodothermia; order Rhodothermales; family Rubricoccaceae; genus Rubrivirga. The sequence goes on along the minus strand of JAAXJP010000037.1, from coordinate 4,431 downwards.
CCCGTCGGGGGCGATGGCGACGTCCCGGACCGTGACGAGCTCGCCCTCGTAGGACTCGCCGTCGAACGCGAGGTCGCTCAGCGTCACGACCTGCGGGGCAGGGACGGGCTCGGCGCCGACCACGTCGAACTGGAGGAGGTCCGCCCCGTCGATCCGGAGCAAGTTGGAAAACTCGGAGACCCGGCCGATCACCTCCACCCGCGTCCCCGGGGCGATGCTCCCGGTGGCCACTGCCTGAAAAAAGGCACCGCTGGGTTGTCGGATAAAAAGGCCGCCCGTCGTGTCCTGGATCGCGGCGTGCGCCCCCTCCGCCCTCGTCACCACCCCCCGGACGCGGACCGTGTCGACGGGGGCCGCGCCCCGGGCGTCGGCGATGGACATGACCGGGCGCGGGAGGACGAACGTCTGCCCGACGTTTGGCGCCCCGGGCGATTCGACCGCCGGCCCAGTCCAGCTAAAGTCCTCGAGGGCACCGCCCTCCCCGACGAGTTGGATCGAGAGGCCGGCCGACGTGTCCCCGCTCTCCGCAGCGCCCACGTCGACGCTCTCGACGCCGTCGGCCGGCCCGCCGACGGCCGTGAACGTGCCCTCGTAGGAGAGGAACTGGAGGAGGGTCCCGTCGGCGCGACTGAGAGCCATCCCGTCCGGGCTCCCATTCTGGATGGCGTTGCTCGGGAACGACTGGACGTAGAGCGTGACGCCGCCGTCCGTCTCCCCCACGGTGAACCCGCCGCCGCTGTACGAGGCGTAGACCGAGGCGTTGTTGCCGTTGTAGAGCGAGAGGACGAGGTCGGCCACGTCGACGCCGTCCGGGACGGCGACCTCGACAAACTCGCCGGTGTCGACGCCAGCGTTGTCGTAGTGAAACTCGTTGATGAACGCATCTTGGGCCGCCGCGGACCCAGCGGCAAGGACCGCGGCGAAGGTGGCGACACGGAGCGTCATGGCGCGAACAGGACGGTGGGATGGGCAGGGGCCGTCACGCGACTCAGTCGTGGGACGGTCGCCGGGTGAGGCACGACACGGTACGAGGCAGACGGGAAAGGGCCAAATCTGTGCGGATCGGTCCGCCGGCCGGCACCGGCCCGCCCGCCTGGCCGTTGCTCTCCCCCTAGCTTTCCGTCCCCACCGCCGCCCGCATGGCCCGCCAGTTCGACGTCCCCGACTTCTACCGGAGCCCGATCGTGACGCGGGTAAAGGCGGCCCGCCGCGCCGCCGACCCGCGCAAAAAAGACCTCGACCCGAGCGTGCTCGACTTCGGGCCGCTCCGCGTGAAGCTGGCCCGCCACTTCGGCTTCTGCTTCGGCGTCGAGAACGCCATCGAGATCGCGTACCGGGCGCTCGACGAGCACCCCGAGGCGGCCGCGGCCGGCCGGATCCACCTGCTCTCGGAGATGATCCACAACCCGCACGTCAACGAGGACCTTCAGGCGCGCGGCGTCCGGTTCCTGCGGACGACGTCGGGCGAGCAGCTCATCCCGTTCGCCGACCTCGGCCCCGACGACCTCGTCATCGTCCCGGCCTTCGGCGCGCCGACCGAGACCCTCGCCGAGCTCGCGGACCGCGGCGTCGACGTGCAGGCCTACGACACGACGTGCCCGTTCGTCGTGCGGGTGTGGAAAAAGGGGGCCCAGATCGGACGGAAGGGGTTCACCGTCGTGGTCCACGGCAAGCGTCAGCACGAGGAGACGCGCGCCACGTTCAGCCGGGCCGCCGCCGACGCCCCCGTCGTGGTCGTCCGCGACCCGGAGGAGACCGAGGCCCTCGCGGCCGTGATCGAGGGCCGCGAGGACACCGACTTTTTCTGGCGCCACTTCGAGGGCAAGACGTCGGACGGCTTCGACCCGGCGCGCGACCTCGCCCGGATCGGCGTCGTCAACCAGACGACGATGCTGGCGACGGAGACGGCCGCCATCGCCGAGCGGCTCCGTCAGGCCGTCATCGCCCGCGACGGCGACGACGCCAACGTGACCGACACGTCCGACACGCTCTGCTACGCGACGAAGGAGAACCAGGACGCGACCGAGGCCCTCATCGCCTCCGGCGCCGACCTCGCGATCGTCGTCGGCGGCTACAACTCGTCGAACACGTCGCACCTCGTCGAGCTCTGCGAGGACGCCGGGCTCCCGACCTTCTTCGTCAAGGACGCCGACGAGCTCGTCTCGCCGCACCTCGTCCGCCACTTCGACTGGCGGACCAAGGCGATGCGCGAGACCCACGCGTGGCTGCCCGAGGCGCGCCCGCTCGAGGTCCTGCTCACGGCTGGGGCCTCGTGCCCCGACGCCCTCCTCGACGCCGTCATCCGGCGGTTGCTCGGGTGGGTCGACGGCACGCGCTCGGTCGAGGAGGCGCTGGAGCCGTTCGAGGCCGAACCGGAAGGCCGGCGCGGCCAGCCGGCGTAGCCCTTCCCGCCTCGGCGCCGAGGCGGGGAGCGTGGCGGAACGGTCCGGCGCCCTATGTTGGCGTATCGCACCGTCCGACGCCATGCGCGGAGCCCTGTCCGTCCTCGCCGGCCTCGTGGGGCTGGCCCTGTTCATGGCCCTCGTCTGGGCCGGCTGCTCGGCGTTCCTCACGAACAACGGCGCCTACGAGCGCGGCGTCGCGTCGGCGCTGGCGGACCCGGTCGTGGAGAAGGCGCTCGGCGCGCCCGTCCGCGAGGGCTGGTTCCTGAACGGGAGCATCGAGGGCGACGGGATGACGTCGCGCGGGTCGTGGCTCGTCCGCCTCCGAGGCGAGCGGGCGGGCGGGACGCTCCGGATCGCCGGCTACAAGACCGACGGCGACTGGCGCGTCGTGTCGATGGCCCTCGACGCCGACGACGTCCGCTACGTCTACGTGCCGGGCGTGGGCTTCCGGGCGCCCGCCGAGGGGTCGGCCGCCGAGGGACCGCCCGACATCCTCGGTGACTAGGGCCGATCCTCTCCGACGCGACGGAGCCGCGCGGCGACACGGGCGTACGCGGCCCACACGACTCCCCTCTCTCCTCGAATGGACGCCCCCCTCCAGTACGCCAAGGACCACGCCGAGCGCTTTGTCGAAGAGCTCAAGGCCTGGCTCCGGATCCCCTCCATCTCGACCGACCCGACCTACGCCGCGCAGACCCGGAGCGCGGCCGAGTGGCTCGCCGACAACCTCCGCGACGCCGGCCTCGGGGCCGTCGAGGTCATGGAGACCGACGGCCACCCCGTCGTCTTCGCCGAGCACCACGTCTCGGACGACGCGCCGACCGTCCTCGTCTACGGCCACTACGACGTCCAGCCGCCGGACCCGCTGGACCTGTGGGACCAGGACCCGTTCGAGCCCGTCGAGAAGGACGGCGACCTCGTCGCGCGGGGCTCGGCCGACGACAAGGGCCAGGCGTTCATGCACGTCAAGGCCGCCGAGGCGTGGCTGGCGACCGACGGACCGCCGGTGAACCTCAAGTTCGTCGTCGAGGGCGAGGAGGAGAACGGGAGCGTCCACCTCCCGGGCTTCCTGGAGGAGAACCGGGACAAGCTGGCGGCCGACGTGTGCCTCGTCAGCGACACGGCCCTCTTCGCGCCCGGCGTCCCGTCGATCGCCTACGGCCTCCGCGGCCTCGCCTACGTCGAGGTCACACTGACGGGGCCCAAGAAGGACCTCCACTCGGGCGTCTACGGCGGTGGCGTCGAGAACCCGATCAACGCGCTCGCCCAGATGATCGCGGACCTCCACGACGACGACCACCGCGTGACGGTCGAGGGCTTCTACGACGACGTCGTGGCGCTCACCGACGACGAGCGCGAGGCGTACCGCGACCTCCCGTTCGACGAGGCGGCGTGGAAGGACGAGGCCGGCGTCTCCGAGACGAAGACCGAGGCGGGGTACTCCGTCCTCGAGGGGACGACCGGCCGGCCCACGCTCGACTGCAACGGGGTCTGGGGCGGCTACACGGGCGAGGGCGCCAAGACCGTCCTCCCGTCGAAGGCCAGCGCCAAGATCTCGTGCCGCCTCGTCCCCGACCAGACGCCGGGCGACATCACGGACAAGCTCCGCCGGCACTTCGAGGCCCACGTCCCGGACACGATGTCGCTCACGTTCCGCGACCTCCACGGCGGCCACGGCGTCCTCGTCGACCGCGAGGCCCCGGCCATGCAGGCGGCCTCGGAAGCCATGGAGGCCGTGTTCGGCCGGAAGCCGTTCTTCACGCGCGAGGGCGGCTCGATCCCCGTCGTCGCCGACTTCAAGCGGATCCTCGGGCTCGACACCGTGCTCATGGGCTTCGGCCTCGACTCGGACTCGATCCACTCGCCGAACGAGCGGTTCGGGCTCGACCGCTTCCACCAGGGGATCGAGGCGTCGGTCCGGTTCATGGACGCCTACGCCCGGCAGAAGGGGGCGGCCTAGCCCGCCTGGGCGCCCCGGCCCGCCGCGGCCCCCGGCCCGGGGGCGCGCCCGCGCGGGGGGGGGGGG
>JAAXJP010000373.1 GCA_012269805.1 Rubrivirga sp. | reverse complement strand
GATGCCCTCGGCGCCGAGCGTGACCTCGTGGGCGCCGGGCCCCGTCGCGGCGCGGAGGTCGGCAAAGGCCGTCGCCTTGAGGTAGGTAAAGCCGAGCCGCTCGTGCTGGAGCGTCCGGGCCACCGTGGGGGGCGCGTCGTCGGCCAGCCCGTCGAGTTCGAGCGCGTCCCGGTCGAGGACGTAGCGCCCGAGCGAGAGGCCGCCGCGGAGGCCGAGAGCGGGGGTCCGGCGCCAGCGGGCGGTCGTGAAGAGGGCCGCCGAGCGCCAGCGGTGGACGGCGTCGGGCTCGCCGAAGAAGCGGTCCGTGGGCACCCCGTCGAGGGCGTCCGTGCCGGTGCCGACGGCGGCGAGGCCGGGGTCGAACGTCGTCTCGGAGGCGACGGCCTCGGCGTCGGCGTCCAGGGTCAGGGCCCCGCGCCGCCAGCGGACGGCCGGGGCCGCGAAGAGGGTCGTTCCCGCGACGTCGCCCCGCACCACGTCGCGCTCGGCCGAGGCGTCGAGCCGGGTGTCGAGCCCGCCGGCGGGTCCGCCCGCCTCGACGGCGAGGCGGGCGCTGCCGAGCGATCCGCCCGCGCCCTCGACGGTGAGCCGACGCCGCGAGAGGGGCTCCTTCGTCACGAAGTTGACGACGCCGCCCGGCTCCAGCCGCCCGTACAGCACCGACGCCGGCCCACGGAGGACCTCGACGCGCGCGACGTTGGCCTGGAGCCCGTCGGACAGGTACGGGACCTCGACGCCGTTGCGGCGGACGCCGCCGCCGGTCCGGTCGGTCTCGAACCCGCGCAGGACGGGGCGCGCGCCCGGCTCGCCCTCGGCCCGGACCGCCACGCCGGGCACGTTGCGGAGCGCGTCGGCCGCGTCGCGGGCGCCCTGGGCGTCGAGGACGGCGGCGGGCAGGACCGACACGGCCTGCGGGACGAGGAGGACCGGCGCGTCGGCGCGCGTGGCCGTCTCCGTCCGCCGCGCCTGGACGACGACTTCGGCGGCCGTCAGCGTCTCGGGGGCGAGCGCGAGGTCGAGCCGTGTAGTCCGCCCCGCCGCCACGGCCACGACCGTGTCGAGGCGGGCGTAGCCGAGCGCGCGGACTCGGAGCGCGACGGGGCCCGCCAGAACGTCGAGCGCGTACCGTCCCTCGGCGTCGGTCGCTCGGGCCCGCTCAGAGCCGCCGACCTCGGCCCGCACGGCGGCGCCGACGACGGGCGTGCCGGCCTCGGCATCCGTGACGACGCCCGCGACGCGGCCAGACTGGGCGCTCGCCGATGCCGCGACGAGCGCCGCGAGCGCGACGGCGGCCCAGCGGCGCACCTACTGCCGGGCGAGGCCGAGGACCACGTCGCCCTCGAAGTCGATGTCGAGGTTGCCGAGAAGCTGGCTCACGATCACGGCCGGCGCCGTCAGTGTGACGCGGTCCTCGCTCGACGCGGCGGCCTGGAACGTCGGGGCGAGCGTCGTGCCGCCGGCGCTGACGAGGAGCGAGAGCGTCTGAGCCGCGGCGACGGCCTGGTACGTACCCGTCTGCGTCACGTCGGGCTGGCCGGCGGCGTTGACGAGGGCGGAAAAGTCGGCCACGAGGACGAACGAGCGGTCCGACTCAAAGTCGACGGCGAGGTCTTCGAGGAGCGTCTGGATCTCGGCCGTCCGGTCGCCCGAGTCGTCGGCGACGCTGACGAGCGTCCAGGACCCCACGTAGAAGTCGGCGTCGAGGACGAGCGCGTCGTCGGTGCTGTCGCAGCCCGCGACGGCGAGCGCCAGCAGGAGGAGGGGGAGGGAGCGGAGGCGCATCGGGACAGGAGGAAGGGACGCCCGAAGGTAGGCTCCCGGGGCCGGCTCAGGCCGCCTCCGAGTAGCCCGCCTCGCCCACCGGCTCGTCGAGGCCGGAGGAGACGACCGGGGACTCCTCGGCCGTCTTCCACGCGACCTCCGGCCACCAGCGCTCGACGGAGGGCGGTGCCTCCGGCTCGACCGTCTCGCCCGGGCGCGGGACGCACAAGGGCACGCCCGCCGCCTCGGCCGCGACGACGACGCGCTCGGCTGGCTCCGTCCACCCGTGGAACGCGAGGTTGAACGTCCCCCAGTGGACGGGCACGAGGAGCCCGCCCCGCGCGTCCTCGACAGCTTGGACGGCCTGCTCCGGCCCCATGTGGACGTCGGCCCAGGTCGCGTTGTAGGCGCCGATCTCGGCGAGCGTCGCGTCGAACGGCCCCAGCCGCTCGCCCACCTCGGAAAAGTGCGGCCCGAAGCCGCCATCGCCGGTCGCGTACAGCCGCGCCTCGTCGCTCAAGAAGGCCCAGCCCGACCACAGCGTCCGGTTCCGGTCGTCCAGGAAGCGGCCCGAAAAGTGTCGCGCCGGCGTGCACACCACGCGCAGGCCCGCGACGTCGGTCTCGTCCCACCAGTCGCACTCCGTGATCCGCCCGGCGGGCACGCCCCAGCGTTCGAGGTGCGCGCCGACGCCGAGCGGACAGACCCACCGTGGCACGCGGCCGGCCAGCCGGCGGACCGTCGCGTGGTCGAGGTGGTCGTAGTGGTCGTGCGTGAGGACGACGGCGTCGAGGTCGGGGACCTCGGCGAGCGGGAGCGGCGGGTCGAAAAAGCGGGCGACGCCGAAGAGCGGGCCCGGCGACGCGTTCCGGCTGAACACCGGGTCGATGAGGAACCGCCGGCCGGCGATCTCGACGAGCGTCGTCCCGTGCCCGAGCCACGTCAGGCGGAGGCGTCGCGGCGCGTCGAAGTCGGCGCGGGAGCGGGCGACCGTCGGGACCGGCGCGTCGGGCGTCCGGAGGTCGGTCCCGCCGAAGAGCCATTCCCAGAGCATCCCGGGCGATCCAGACGAGCGCAACGGGAGCGAGTTGCGGAAGGCTCCGTCGGCCCACTGAGAGGACCGGCGCATGCGGTCGAGTCGGTCGCCTGCGGGCGCGGCACCGAACGTCGGGTGGCGGAGGGCGACGACGAGGCCGCCGGCGGCACCGGCGAGGAGGCCGCCGGCCATCAGCTTGCGAGACAAGGACATCGGTTACTTGAGCTGGGACGTGATGAGAGCGTCGAAGGCGCGGTCGGGGAGAAGCGCGCGGGCGGTGAGGAGCGTCCGCGCGTGGGCCCCAGCGACGTAGCGCGTCTTGGGTCGGTCCGCCTCGACGGCCTCCACGATCACGTCGGCGATGACGGTCGGGGGCGAGCCCCCAGAGCCTTCGAAGAGGCGCGACATCCGGGCCGTGAGGTCGGCGTAGGGGCCGTCGTCGGAGGCGCCCTCCATGTGGCCGACGGCGATGTCGCTCCACTCGGTCTCGATCGAGCCGGGCTCTACGATCACCACGTCGACCCCGTGCTCGGCGAGCTCGACGCGGAGGCTGTCGGAAAAGCCCTCGACGGCGTGCTTGGTCGCGTGGTACCACGCCCCGAGTGGGAAGTAGATCTTGCCGCCCATCGACGACACGTTGACGATCGTGCCGGAACGCTGGGCGCGCATCGGCGGGAGCACGAGCTGGATCATCCGCGCGAGGCCGAACACGTTGACTTCGAACTGGCGACGCGCTTCGTCGATCGGGACGTCCTCGACGGCGCCGTAGGACCCGTAGCCCGCGTTGTTGACGAGCGCGTCGATCCGCCCCTCGGCGTCGAGGACTGTCTGGACGGCCCGCTCCATCGACGCGTCGTCGGTGACGTCGAGTTCGAGGGCGTGCCCGCCGCGGGCGTCGAGGTGGGCCATCCGGTCCACGCGCCGGGCGGCGCCGTAGACGGCGTGGCCGTGGGCGAGAAGCGCTTCGGCCGTCGCGAGGCCGATCCCGGACGAGGCGCCGGTGACGAGGACGACCTGCGTTGGAGTCGACATGAGGGGCGGGGTGGGGGAGGCGACTCTACCCGCTGTAGACCCCGATGTTTCAAAGATTGAACCATTCGATTGTGAAACCACCATGGCCCGGGCGGTACCTTCCGGCCCGCCTCGACGCGTCTGTGCCCGCCCCCGATTCCGACTCGCTCCACGCGTTCGCCGCGTCGCTCCGCAGCCTGAGCGTGCTGTTCGCGCGCGTGGCGGCCGAGCAGTCGGCCGCGCACGGGACGTTCGGGAAGCAGGAACTCCGCGCGCTCGACGTGCTCGGCGTCCGCGGCCCGAGCCGGATGGGGGCGCTGGCGAAGCACCTCGGCGTGGGGCAGAGCGCTGTGACGCCGCTCGTGGACCGGCTCGTCGCGGCCGGCGCGGTCCGCCGCCGTCAGAGCGAGGCCGACCGCCGCGTGTGGCTCGTGGAGCTGACGCCGGAGGGCGAGGCCGTCTTCCAGGCCGAGAGCGTGGCGTACGAGCGCGTCGCCGCCGCCATGCTGGCGCCGCTCACCGAGGCGGAGCGGGAGGCGTTGCTCGACCTGCTCGCGCGCGTTGGCGAGGCGGTCGAGGCGGAGGAAGTGTGAGGTCGAGCGGGGTGGGGCGTCCAGCGTGGTGGACGATCTAGGCTCGTCTGGACCGGTTCCGTGGCGTCTGAGGCGTCGGCATGGCCGTTGTGTCACGAGAGTGTGACCTCGCCCGCTCTTGTCGCGGCTCCCCTCGTGCGCCCACCCAGCGCGACTGCGACCCCACCACTCTCCCCAGTCATGAACCGACCGATTCTCTCGATGGCCGCGCTCGCCGGCCTCGTCGTGCTGGCCGGCTGCGCCAGCTACGGGCCCTACGGTGGCTACGGCGATTACGGCGACTACCGACGTGCCCCGACCTACGACAACGGCCGCTACGGCCGGACGTCGGACTACCGCGGGAGCGTCGAGCGCGACGCTCGCGCCTACGTCAACGAGCTCGACCGCTACCTCCGGATCTCGAACCGCGAGGAGCGCGCCATCCGCGACCTCCTCGTCCGGCGGACCTACGCTCTCCTCGACCGGACCTCCTACGGCCGCCACGGAGGCGTCTACCCGTTCCCGCGCCGCGCCGGCCGGGCCCGCAGTTGGTGGGCCCAGGTCGACCGCGACATTGAGCGGATCCTCGATCGCCGGTACCACGAGCCCTACCGCTACTACAACCGCTACGGCGGAGACCGCTACCAGGAGTACTACCGGCACCGCCGCTACGACGACCGCCGCGGGTGGTACGACACGCGCCGGGACCG
>JAAXJP010000374.1:628-5101 GCA_012269805.1 Rubrivirga sp. | reverse complement strand
CCGTGAGGTTGTCGGCCATCGAGTTCACGTTGTCCGTCAGGTCCTTCCACGTCCCCGACACGCCCGGCACGCGGGCCTGGCCGCCCAGCTTCCCCTCAGTGCCCACCTCGCGGGCCACGCGGGTCACCTCGTCGGCGAACGACGAGAGCTGGTCGACCATCGTGTTGACCATCTTGGCCGTCCGGAGGAACTCGCCGCGGATCGGGCGGCCCTCGGCCTCGAGGTCGACCTGCTGCGAGAGGTCGCCCTTGGCGACGGCCCCGATGACGCGCTCGACCTCGGCGACGGGCTGCCCGAGGTCGACGATGAGCTCGTTGACGCACCCGACCATGCTCCGCCACTCGCCGGACGCGCCCGGCATGGCGGCCCGCTCGGCCAGCCGGCCCTTTTTGCCGACCTCGTCGCGGACGCGCTCGAGCTCGGCCGCCAGCTCCTCGTTCTGGGCGATGATGGCGTTGAGCGTGTCGGCCACGCGGCCGACGGCCCCGCCGTCCTCGACGACGAGGCGGGCGGAGAAGTCGCCCCGTTGGACGGCCGTGAGGACCGACAGGAGGTCTCGGGCGCGGAGGTCGCAGAGCCCGCCATCGGGGTCTGCGTCCGAAGCGGGGGCGGGCGACGGCGCGGACTCGCCGGACGACGCCGGCGCTTTCGAGGAGGCCATACGAGAGGGGAAGCCAGGGACGGGCCCGCCGTCGGCGGGCGGGGTCCCTGCCTACTCGCCACCCGGCCATATGTGCCCCCGGGACGTTCACTGGCCGAGGGTGTCGCCCCGAACGGGCCCACCCGGGCCTACAGCCGCTCTTTTCGCTCGAGGTACAGCGCCCGGCTGAGCATGACCGCCGCCTGCGCCGTCTGGTCCGTGAACCAGTAGTTCACGCCGGCGCCGACGGCCGCGCCCGCGATCGGGATCGACTGGGCCAGCTTCTGCGCGCCGAGGTTCTTGGCGATCTCACGCGGGACGTGCCCGAGCTGCTCGCGGAGCGTGCCCTGCGCCTTCCGCCCGCGGTAGCCGCCCGAGTCGATGGCCGACGCCGCGACCGCCAGCTCGCGGAGCGCGTCGGCCTTGGCCTCGCGGCTGCCCGAGGCGGCCACGTTGAAGATGTTGACCACGAGCGGCGTGTAGCCGGGCCCCTTGAGCGGGAACCCGTAGGCCGCCGCGATCTGCTGGATCAGCCGGAAGTTGATCGTGAACAGGACCGGGATGTCGGCCGCGAGGAGGAGCGCGCCGCCCATGCCGGCCCCGCCGCCCGAGAGCGCCGCCAGGATCGAGTTCTGCGAGGCGTACTGCTTGGCGAGCGCGTCGAGCTGGTCGAGCGGCTGGTCGCGGAGCTCGGCGACCGCCTCGACGTCGACGCCCACCTCGGCGGCCTTCTCGAGGACGTCGTCCTCGTCGTAGGTCCACGCCGAGGCGTCGTTGAGCGTCGAGAGCGCCTGCGTGAGCGCGTCGGTCAGCTTGTCGGTGACCGTCTCGGGGACGAACTGGTCGAACGCCCAGTCGACCGGGCGCATCGCGAAGCCGAGGGCCTGCTGGAAGAGGGTCTCGCCGCGCTCCCAGCGCTCGATCTCGCGTTGGGCGGTCCGTTCGTACTCGGTGAGGCGCATCGGGGGGGCGGGGTGCGTGGGGCGTAGGGGACGCTCCACGCGCCACGTCCTACTCGGTGCTAATGTCGTACTTCTTGAGGAGGCGGTACATCGTCGCCCGGCCGATGCCGAGGTCGGACGCCGCGCGCTCGACGTTCCCCTCGCGAAGCTCGTAGGCCCGCTCGACGGCGCGGCGCTTGAGCTCCTCCAGGGGGACGATGGCGTCCTCGGGGTCGAGGTCGGCGATACCGCCGCCGGCCGCGCGGGGTTGCGATGCCGGGGCCGGGGCCGGCGGGGCCGCGCCCGACACGAGGGGCGGGAGGTCGTCCCACGACGTCGGCCGCCCGGCCGCCGAGGCGGCCGCGGTCTCCGCCTCGGGCACCGCGGGGACCGGCTCCTCGCTGGCGGCGCCGTCGCCCGACGGCTCGGTGCTCGCGGCGCCGTCGCCCGACGCGCTCCCCCCCGATGTCCCCAGGCGCTCAGCCCAGGGCCGGATGGCCTGTGGGCCGCCCAGCAGGAGGTCGCCCTCCTGGATCTCCTCGCCGTCCGAGATCAGGATGGCCCGCTCGACCGTCGACTTCAACTCGCGGACGTTCCCTGGCCACCCGTAGTCGAGGAGCGCGCGGACGGCGTCGGTCGAGAGCCGCTTGCCCTTGAACTGGCTGTGCGACTTGACGTAGCCCTCGAGAAAGCCCTGCGCGAGGAGCAGCACGTCGTTGCCGCGCTCGCGGAGCGGCGGGAGCGCGACCGGGAACTGGAACAGCCGGTAGTAGAGGTCCTCCCGGAAGGTCCCGGCCTTGACCATGTCGAGGACGTTCTTGTTCGTGGCCGAGATCACGCGGCACTCGAACTTGATCGTCCCGCTCCCGCCGACGCGCGTGATCTCGCGGTTCTGGAGCGCGCGGAGGAGCTTGGCCTGGAGGCCCAGATCCAGCTCGCCGACCTCGTCGAGGAACAGCGTCCCGCCGTCGGCCTGCTCGAACTTGCCGATGTGGCGGGCGTGGGCGCCCGTGAACGACCCCTTCTCGTGGCCGAAGAACTCGCTCTCCATGAGCTCCTTCGGGATCGCCGCGCAGTTCACCACGACGAACGGGCCGACCTCGGGCTCGCCCGGCGGCGGGTCCGAGTTGAAGTGGATGGCGCGGGCCACGAGCTCCTTGCCCGTCCCGCTCTCGCCCTCGATGGCGACCGTGAGGTTGCCCCGGAGCGTCTTCTGGATGAGCTGGTAGACCCGCTCCATCGCCGGGCTGTCGCCGACGATCTCCTCCATCCCGTACTTTTTGGCCACCTCGGCCCGGAGCTGCTCGACCTCACGGGCCAGCTTGACGCGGCCCTTCAGCCGCTCCACGACGACGTCGAGCTTGACGAGGTCGTCCTGGCCCTTCGTGATGTAGTCGGTCGCGCCGCCCTTCATGGCCTCGACGGCCACCTCGGCCGTCCCCTGGGCCGAGATCATGACGGTGGGGAGGTCGGGCGAGAAAAGTTGGAGCCGGCGGAGCGTCTCCATCCCGCCGATCCCCGGCATCATGATGTCGAGGAAGACGAGGTCGGGCTTGAGCCGGTCGAGCGCGTCGAGCGCGTCCTCCCCAGAGTGGAAGACGTGGACCTCGTGGTCCTTGGGTCTGTCGAGCCGGTACGAGAGGAGCCGGGCGTAGTGCTTGTCGTCGTCGACGACGAAGATGCGCGTGGTCACGGGTGGCGGGAGCGATGTGGAGGCGGGGTATCGCCCACGTCCCGTGCCGCTTCAAGCGGCCGGCTTCACGCTCGCGACCCGGCGCGCTGCGGCTCCGCTTTCGGCCGGTGATTCTCAGAATGAGACACGATCCCGGGGAACGCCCCAGCCCCGCCGCGCGGTCCTGGCCGCTTCGGCGGCCCGCCCGAGGCGGAAAGTGCCGGAGCGCCGCCTGCGACCGCGCGTAGACTGCGCGCCCCCTCCAGATCGCTCCCGTGTCGTCCCGCCTCGTCCCCGCCGTTCTCGTCGCCGCCCTCCTGGCGCTCGCCGCCTGCTCCGGGCCCGAGCCCGTCGACCTCCCGCCGCCGTCGCCGCCGGTCGTCGAGGTCCCGCCCGCCCCGCCGCCGCCGCCGGTCGAGGTCGAGCCCGCCGACCCGTTCCGCGGCGGCGAGGTCGTGGACGCGGCGACGCTGCCGGGGCCGGCCCGCGAGTTCCGCGCGGCCTGGATCGCCACCGTCGCCAACATCGACTGGCCGAGCGACCGCCGCCTCTCCTCGGCCGAGCAGCAGGCCGAGCTGATCGCGCTCCTCGACCGGGCCAAGGCGCTGGGCCTCAACGCTGTCGTGTTCCAGGTCCGCCCCGCCGCCGACGCCCTCTACTTTTCGGCCAAGGAGCCGTGGTCCGAGTACCTGACCGGCCGCCAGGGACGCGCGCCGGATCCGTGGTACGACCCGCTCCAGCTCGCCGTTGACGAGGCGCACGCGCGCGGGCTCGAGCTCCACGCGTGGGTCAACCCGTACCGCGCCGGGCACCCGGCCGGCGACGGCCCCCGCGACATGACCCACATCTCGCGCCAGCGGCCCGACCTCGTCCGGACCTACGGCGACTACGTGTGGCTCGACCCCGGCGAGCCCGACGCCGCCGACCACTCGCTCGACGTGATCCTCGACGTCGTCCGCCGCTACGACATCGACGGGATCCACCTCGACGACTACTTCTACCCGTACCCCGTCGACCGGAACGGCCGGCGGGTCCAGTTCCCCGACGCCGACTCGTACGCCCGGGCGCAGGCCGCCGGCGAGACGCTCGGGCGCGACGACTGGCGGCGCCAGAACGTGGACCGCTTTATCCAGCGGCTCTACGACGAGGTCAAGGCCGAGAAGCCGCACGTGAAGGTGGGCATCAGCCCGTTCGGGATCTGGCGCCCGGGCCACCCCTCA
>JAAXJP010000374.1:0-618 GCA_012269805.1 Rubrivirga sp. | reverse complement strand
GGCTACCCGTCCTCGGTGACCGGCTTCGACCAGTACGCCGAGATCTACGCCGACGCGCGGAAGTGGTGGCGCGAAGGCTGGCTCGACTACCTCGCCCCGCAGCTCTACTGGTCCATCGACAGCCGCGGGCAGAGCTTCCCGGCGCTCCTCGACTGGTGGGGGGAGGAGAACGTGGCCGACCGCCACCTCTGGCCCGGCCTCTACGACAGCCGCGTGCTCCCGGACGTCGGCGGGTACCAGCCGCGCGAGATCGTCGACCAGGTCGAGCTCGTCCGCCGCGACGCCGAGGCGACGGGGACCATCCACTTCTCGATGAAGGCGCTCCTCGAGCGGTACTCGTCGCTGGGCGGCCAGCTCGCGGCGGGCCCGTACGCCGAGCCCGCGCTCGTGCCGCCGTCGCCGTGGCTCGCCGCCGCGCCGCCCGCCGCCCCCCGCCTGTCGCTCACGCGCCGGGGCGACGCCGTCGACGCGATCATGCTGCCGGGCGACGGCGAGCGGGTCCGCCAGTGGGTCGTCCGCGCGCGGCGCGGCGGCCGGTGGTCGTGGGAGCTCGTGCCGATCGGCGCCGGGACGTACGTGATCCCGGGCGCGCTGGGCCCTCGACGCCCGTGAGCCCGA
>JAAXJP010000387.1:718-5110 GCA_012269805.1 Rubrivirga sp. | reverse complement strand
CTCCGGCACCGTCGTGGCGCCGGTCTCGGCAGCGATCTCCGCCAGCTCGGCGAAGGGCTTTCCGAAGCAGAGACAGCGGTCGATCCGCACGCTAGAGCCCGGCGACGAGGCGGGCCGGGCCGAAGGCCACGTCGGTGGGGATCACGCCGGCGTCGAACTGGTCGACGAGGGCGCCCGTCCGGTCATGGACCGTGACGGTACCGGGCGAGCCGAAGCCGTCGGCGGTGTCGAGGCGGCCGAGGTAGAACCGCTCGGCGGCGTCGTCGAAGGCGACGGCCGAGATCGGCGGGCCGCCGGGCGTGATCGTCCGGGCCTCGGCGTTGTCGTCCGTGTCGAACGCGACGATCTGGTCGCCGAGCGAGACGTAGACCTCGTCGAGCGCGCGGCTCTGCGCGGCGTCGGTCCCGAGCGCGCCGCCGCCGACCTGGGCGTCGAGGGCGAACCGCTCGACTTCATCGCCCGAGTCGCCGTCGAGGACGACCACCAGCCCGTCGGTCTGGCCGACCACGTTGAAGTCGGCGTCGTAGAGCGTCCGGCCCGTGCAGACGACCCAGACCTCGCCGTCGTCGTCGGCGAGGGCGAAGCGGGGGCCGTCGCAGCCGTCGATCGTGATCGTCTCGACGACCGACCGGCCGGAGGCGCTCACGACCGAGACGGTGTTGCCGCCGGCGAACGTCCCGTCGGCCGCGCTGTAGTTGGTCACGTACACCCGGTCGCCGACGGCGGCCACGCCCTCGGGGCTCTGGCCGACCGCGATCGGCGTGCCGGCCGTGTTCGACGAGAGGGCGATGGGCGTGACGGTCGCGTCGTAGAGGTTCGACACGAACGCCGTCCCGCCCACGACGGCCCACGCGCGAGGCGTCCCGACCTCGACCTCGTCTGTGACGGCGCCCGTGCTCGGGTCGAGGGCGGCGATCCGACCGCTCCCCGTCGCGAACGAGTCGCTAAAGTTGAGGAACACGTAGAGCCGGCCGTCGACGACCTCGACGTTCTGGACGAGCCCCCCGAGCGTGGTCACGGCGTCGGGGTCGGCCACGCCGGTCGTCGGGTCGTAGCGCGAGAGCGAGCCGCTCTCGTCGGAGAAGATGCCCTGGTTGCCGACGAGGACCGCGCCGGTCTCGGGCACGTCCTCGGCCGAGTCGCAGCCGGTGGCGACGAGGAGCAGGAGGAGAGAGAGGGGGAGGGTGCGCATGGAAGAGGGGAAAGGTTAGCGGGCCCGGACCGTGAGGCGGAGCCGGGCGTGACGGGGGGGCATGACGTAGGAGCGGACGACCTCGTAGCGGGCGTCCAGGAGGTTGTCGAGGTCGAGCCCGAGCGTGACCTCGGCGGGGCCGAGCGCGCGGGCGACGGCGGCGCGTGCGCCGACGACGAGGTGGGCCGGGAGCGGCTGCGTCCCGCCCCGCGTGGTCGGGCGGGCGCCGACGGCCTGGGCGTCGACGCCGAGGTCGAGGCCGCCGACGCGGAGCCCGCCCCACGCCTTCGCCGTCCATCGGGGCACGTAGCGGACGGGCGCGTCGGCGTCGAGGTCGCGGGCGTCGGTGACCGTGCCGACTGCACCGCCGTCGAGGAGGGCCGCCGCGCGCCCGAGGCGGACGAGGCGGGCCGCGCGTGCCGACACCTCGGCGCCGAGCGTCCGCGTGCGGACGACGTTCTCGGGCGCCCAGAAGCCGAGCCCGGTCGGCGCCCAGACGATCTGGTCGCGGGCCGTCGTGGCGAACGCCGTCGCCTCGACCCGCGCGCGGCCACTGCCGACGACGGCGCCGAGGTCGGCGCTCCAGGCGGTCTCGGGGCGGAGGTCAGGGTTCCCGCCAGGCGCCCAGAACCGGTCGTTGAGCGTCGGCATGCGGAAGGCGCGGGCGACGCTCGCCTTGAGGGAGACGAGAGGGGAGAGGCGGGCGTTGGCGCCGAGTTGGGGCGCCAGCCCGAGCCGCGTGTCACCACCGGCCGGCGTGTGGAGGTCGGCGCGGAGGGCGGGGAAGAGGGCGACGGCGCCGAGCGTGTGCCGGCCCGCTAGCCCGACGCCGAGCACCCGGTCCTCGGCCGCCTCGGCGAGGCTCGGGTGGGTGGCTCGGCCGAGGGCGCCCGTGGCCTCGGCGGTCCACGTCCCGGCGCCGCGGTCAGTCGTCGCGCGGAGGGCGAGCGCGGCGGTCGTCGTCCGGCCCGTCTCGTCGATAGCGTCGGCGCGGTCGCCGGCCGGGAACGGTGAGGCGTAGCGGAGCTCGGCCTGCTGTACGTGGCCCGTCGCTTCCAATCGGAGCGCGCGCGCGCTGTGCTCGGCGTTGCCCGACAGTCGGAGGTGGCGGTCCCACTGGCGGGCCCCGACGAGCACGCCGTCGACTGTCGATCCGCCCAGTCCTCGCTCGGCGTCGGCGGCCCAGAGCGCCACGCCACCGCGTGTCCGGCCGCGCTCAACCCGGAGGGCGCTATAAGCGGTCACGGACTGGCGGTCCCAGCCCTCGCGCGCGACGACCGGCTGCCCAACGCGCCCGAGGTCGGCCACGCCGTAGTCGCCGTCGGCCTGCCCGGCCTCGACGGCGGCGACGGCCGACAGCGCACCGCTCCGCCCGCCAGCGACGCCCGACACGCGCCGTTCGCCCCACGCCCCCACCTCGGTCGTCGCGCGGAGCCCGTCGGCGGCCGGCCGGAGGTGGACCACGCCGCCGAGCGCGCTCGACCCGTACAGCCCCGAGGACGGCCCGCTCAGCACCTCGACCGACTCGAGGAGCGCCGTCGGCAGCAACGTCAGGTCGATCTGGCCGAGCGCCGGGTCGGTGAGGGCTTGGCCGTCGAGGAGGACGAGCGCCTGCGACGCGCCTGCCCCGCGGATCGAGAGGCTGGCCAGTCCGCTCGGCCCGTAGCGCCGGACGTGGGCGGGTGCGCGCGCCTGGAGGAGCCCCGCGAGATCGGGGGCGGCCCGGAGCGCCTCGCCGTCGAGGACGGTCACCCGAGCCGGCGCCTCGCGCGTCGCGACGGCCTCGCGCGCCGCCGTGACGGTCACCTCCTCGAACGTCGAGTCGGCCGGCGCCGGGGCGTCGGTCTGGGCGCGGGCGGCGAGCGCCAGCGGGGCGAGCAGGAGGAGGGCGCGGAGGCGCATGAAAAAACCCCGCGCCTCAAGCAGGCACGGGGTCACGCGCGGGCCCCCGCAGTCGGGCCGACGTCGAACACACCGCGCCTCTGGTCCCGGAGGCGGCGTAGGCGGAAGCGCTCGGGCAGGTCTCCTGGCTCGCGGCCCGGCCGACGTGCAGCGCTCGTGGGAGCGCGGTCGGCGTGCGTCGGCTCGGCCCCGGCCTTCCCCTCGCGAGAGAGTGGCAGCGGGCGTCACGGCCGACGGCGGGCCGCCTACAGTTGCGGGTACAGCTCCGGCCTGGCCACGCTCGCGTTCGCGAGGTCGGCGCACCGGATTCCCTTTTCATCCGCGCGGGGACGCGCAGAACCTGAGGCGGGGTGAAAGAGCAGGCCCCCAAGGTAGGAGGTACGGTGGCCGGGCGCGACCCGGCGCCCCATCTTCACGCGGCCAGCCCGCTCCGCCTCGGGGACGCCGTGGAGGTGCCGAGGCGGAGGGGACCGGCCTCAGGCCCGGGGGAGGTCGCCGTCGCCCTTCGTCGGGAGCGGGGACTCGCCGCGGAGGTAGACGTCGACGGCGCGGGCGGCCTCGCGGCCTTCCGAGATGGCCCAGACCACGAGCGAGGCGCCGCGTTGGGCGTCGCCGGCCACGAACACGCCGTCCTCGGCCGTCGCGTACTGGGTGGCCTGGACGCGCCCACGGCCGTCGAGGCCGACGCCCGTCTGCGCCGTGAGCGCGTCGGTCTCCGGCCCGGCGTAGCCGATGGCGATCACCACGAGGTCGGCGTCCCAGACCCGGTCCGTCCCCTCGATCTCCTCGACGTGGAAGCCGGCCGAGAGGTCGACCGTCGCGTCGAGCGTGCGGACGCGCTCGACGCGGCCGTCCCCGAGAAACTCCTGCGCTGAAACGGACCAGATCCGGTCGCCGCCCTCCTCGTGCGACGACGAGGTCGAGAGCGCCGGGCTCCGGAACGGCCACGCCGAGCCGCGCGGGACGCGCTCCGGCGGCCGCTCCGTAATCTGAAAGCTGACGACCGACGCGGCCCCCTGGCGGTGCGCCACGCCGATGCAGTCTGACGCCGTGTCGCCCCCGCCGATGACGAGCACGCGCTTGCCGGCCGCGCTGATCTCAGGGGCCTCGCAGTCGCCCGCGACGCACTTGGCGTGGCTCGTGAGGTAGTCCCACGCCGTGTGGACGCCCGCCAGGTCGCGGCCGGGCACGGGCAGGTCGTGCGCCCGCGTCGCGCCGGTCGCGATCACGACGGCGTCGTGCGCCTCGCGGAGCTCGCCGTAGGTCACGTCGCGGCCGCCCGCGACGCCGCACTCGAC
>JAAXJP010000387.1:0-708 GCA_012269805.1 Rubrivirga sp. | reverse complement strand
GCCCACATCACGTCGATCCGCCGCTCGACGACGTCCTTGGCCAGCTTGAAGTCCGGGACGCCGTAGCGGAGAAGGCCGCCGGGCCGGTCGTCGCGCTCGAACACGGTCACGTCGTGGCCGACGGTCGCGAGCTGCGCCGCCGCCGCGAGCCCGGCCGGCCCGCTCCCGATCACGGCCACACGCTTGCCCGTCGGCGGGACGCCCGTCATGGGCTGGATCCATCCTTCCTCGAACGCCCGCTCGCCGATCGTCCGCTCGATCTGCTCGATCGTCACGGGCTCCTCGATGAGCCCCAGCACGCACGCCTGCTCGCACGGCGCCGGGCAGATCCGCCCGGTGAACTCCGGGAAGTTGTTCGTCCGGCTGAGGATCGCGAACGCCTCCTCCCAGCGCCCGTCACGGACGGCCTCGTTGAAGTCGGGGATCGGGTTGCCGAGTGGGCAGCCCGACTGGCAGAACGGGACGCCGCAGTCCATGCACCGCCGGGCTTGGACTGTGACCTCGGGCGCGAGAAGTGGGAGCTCGACCGGAAGGTTGTCCGCGAGGCGATCGTCGACGGGGCGGCGCGGCGCCGTCCGGCGCGGGATGGCGAGAAAGTCGAACGTGGTGGCCATGGCAGTGCGGGTCGGTCGGCCTCGGTGGCCCCACGGGCCAGTCGAGGTGGGTGGGGTGGCGGCGCCGTCGCTTCGCGGTCAGGCGTGCTGGGAG
>JAAXJP010000333.1:1355-5117 GCA_012269805.1 Rubrivirga sp. | reverse complement strand
CCGGGCCGGTCGTGTGCGGAGGGGCGCTCTTACCCCAGGTCGAGCCCCACCTTCAGCGACACGTCGAGCGCCGTGACCGAGTGCGTCAGCGCGCCCGACGAGATGTAGTCGACGCCCGTCCGGCCGATCCGGCCGACCGTCTCCAACGTCACGTTGCCGGAGGCCTCCGTCTCGATCCGCCCGCCGACGCGGCGCACGGCCTCCTCCAGCATCGACACGTCGAGGCCGTCGTCGGTCCGCCGCGCCATGTTGTCGAGGAGGATCCGGTCGACGCGCGCGCCGGCGTCGACGGCCGCGAGCACGTCGTCGACCTCGTCCAGCGTCCGGGCCTCGACCTCGACGTCGACGTCGTAGTCCGTCTCGATGAGGTAGCGCCCGACGGCATCGATCGCCGCGCGGACGCCGCCGGCCGCGGCGATGTGGTTGTCCTTGACGAGGACCATGTCGTACAGCCCCGCGCGGTGGTTCTGCGCGCCACCGAGCGCGACGGCCCACTTGTCGAGCGCGCGGAGGCCCGGCGCCGTCTTCCGCGTGTCGAGGACGGTCGCAGGGGTCGCCGCCTCGGCCATCCGCGCCGCCGCCGTCGCGATGCCGCCCATCCGCTGCATGAGGTTGAGGGCAAGGCGCTCGGCGACGAGGATCGACCGGGCCCGGCCCGCAACCGTTCCGAACACGGTGCCCGCATCGAGCCGGTCGCCGTCGGCGGCCGTCCACGACACGCCGAGATCCGGGTCGACCGCCGCGAACACGCGCTCGGCGACCGCGAGCCCGGCCACGACGCCGGCCTCTTTCAGGAGAAAGTGGGCGGTGGCCGTCGTGCCCTGGGGGATGGTCGCCTCGGTCGTCACGTCGCCCCGGCCGACGTCCTCGGCGAGGGCGTGGTCGAGGAGGGCGTCGAGGTCGGCGGCGACGGCGTCGGGGAGGGGGAGCATAGGCTACTCGGCGCGGACGAACTCGTCGACGAGGGGGGCCGCGACGCGTGAGGGGATCGGGCCCCAGTCCTCGAAGCCGGGGAGGACGACGCCCTCGAGGGCGGCCATCGTCTCCGCATTCGACGCCCCCTGGGCGGCGAGAGCGGCCTCGCGGAGCGCAGCCAGGAAGTCGCGCATCACGAGGAGGTCCGAGCGGTCGCCGATGACGGGGTACCCGTCGCCGGCGTGGCCGAAGACGAAGACGGTGCCGTCGGAGAACCGGCCGTGGACCGTCTCGAGGAGCGTCCCCCACCCCTCGATGGAGGCGCCCGCGCCGCGGTCGATGTAGGGCTGGCGGCGGTTGAACACGAGGTCGCCCATGTGGACCACGTCGGCGTTCTGGAAGTGGACGACGGCGTCGCCGCAGGTGTGCGCCGGGCCGAAGTAGTGGAGCGCGAGCGTCTCGTCGCCGAGGTCGGCGCTCCACGTCTCGCGGAACGTCACGTCCGGGTAGCGCTGCTCCTCGAGGGACCGGCTCCGGCTGGCGGAGGCCCGCTGGAGGCCCGGGACGGCCTCGTGCGCGACGTGCTGCTCCGCGACGGGCGCCAGCACGAGGTTGCCAGCCGTGTGGTCGCCGTGGTGGTGCGTGTTGATGAGGAGGTCGAGCCCGCGGTCCGAGCCGTCGCGGAGACCGGCCAGGAACGTCTCTGCGGACTCCGGAAACTGCGTGTCGACGGCGACGAGCGCGGCGTCCGACTGGAGGTACCCGATCGTCCCGCCGCGGTCGGTGAACGCGCCGACACCGCGGCGGATGGGCGTGAACTCCGCCCGCCCCAACGAGGCGCCCGGCGGGGCCGCCGAGGCGAGCGGGGAGACAAAGGGGAGGGCGGCCGTCGCGGCGGCGGTCCGCGCGACAAACTGGCGGCGGGAGAGGGGCATGGCCGGGGTGGCGGGTTCAGGCGAGCAACCCGGACGCGGCGCCGGGGATCCGCCGCCTACCGCCGCTCCTTCCGGATGACCAGCTTCATCGCGGTCCACGTGTCATCGACGGCGCAGACCTTGACATCAACGAGGCCGAGGGGGACGGCCGCGGCCCGGAGCGCGTCACCCGACATGTCGGTCTCGACGCCGGACGACTGTTTCGGCCACGAGACCCAGATCATCCCATCGCGCGCGATGGCGTCGGCGAAGACGGCCAGCCGGGCGCCGAGGCCGGCCGCCTCGGTCGTGAAGTGGTGGACGAGCGATGGCCGGTCGTCGAGCGTCCCGAACGTGACGCCGTCGGGGAGGCCGGCGAGGAGGGCGCGGTAGTGCTCCGGCGCTTCGTCGGGTACGGCGACGGTACCCGGCTTGTAGCCGAGCTTCTGCCAGAGCGCGCGGCTCACGACGCGGCCTCGGCGCGGGCGAAGGCCGCGCGGACCGCGGCCGGCGGCGGGATCGGCCGGCCGCGCTCGACGTCGACGAAGCACAACGTCACCCGGCCCGAGATGCGGACGGCGTCCCCGCCCGCGACGCGGACTTCGTAGTCGATCGGCAGCCGCACGCCGACGCTCGGGAACGCGCACGTGACCTCGACGAGGTCGTCGTAGCGGACGCTCGCGTGGTACTTCGCCTCGAGCTCCACGACGGGCATGATCACGCCGCTCTCCTCGAGCTCGCGGTAGGGGAGGCCGGCCGCCCGGAGCGCCTCCGTCCGCGCCGCCTCGAACCAGTCGATGACGTGGGCGTGGTACACGACGCCCATCGGGTCGCACTCGCGGTACCGGACGCGGTGACGGTGCGTGTAAGTCAGCATGGCGGCGAGACGGTCAGCGGGCCGGCGCGCGTCGGGGCGGGCGGCCTAGCCCTCCTGAAACGCGCCCATCGCGTCGAACTTGGCGAGGCGGGCCGCCAGGAGCTCGTCCGTCGGGAGCTGGAGGAGCTGGTCGAGGTGCGTCGCGATGGCGGTGCCGGTGGCCTCGAACGTCGTCTGCGGGTTCCGGTGGGCGCCGCCGACGGGCTCTGGGATGATCTCGTCGATCACGCCGTGTTCGATGAGGTCGGGCGCCGTCAGCTTGAGCGCGCGGGCCGCGTCCTCCTTGTGGTCCCACGAGCGCCAGAGGATCGAGGAGCACGACTCGGGCGAGATCACCGAGTACCACGCGTTCTCGAGCATCAGCACGCGGTCGCCCACGCCGATGCCGAGCGCGCCGCCCGAGGCCCCCTCGCCGATGACGACGACGACGATGGGGACCGGCAGCCTTGCCATGACCAGGAGGTTCCGGGCGATGGCCTCGGCCTGCCCGCGCTCCTCGGCCTCGAGGCCGGGGTAGGCGCCCGGCGTGTCGAGGAACGTGATGATGGGCTTGCCGAACTTGGCCGCCATCTCCATGAGCCGCTGGGCCTTCCGGTAGCCCTCGGGGTTCGGCATGCCGAACCGGCGCTCTTTCCGCTGCTTCGTGTCGCGGCCCTTCTGGTGGCCGAGGACCATGACGGTCCGGTCGCGTGAGCCGAAGCGGGACCCGCGGAAGGTGGCCGGCCCGCCGACGAGGGCCCGGTCGTCGGCGAAGAGCCGGTCGCCGTGCAGCTCCATGAACCCGCCGGTCAGGTCGCTGACGTAGTCGAGCGTGTAGGGCCGCTCGGGGTGGCGGGCGAGCTGGACGCGCTGCCACCGCGTGAGCCCGCGGTAGATCGACTGGCGGAGCGTGTCGACGCGGGTCTCAAGCGCGGCGACCTGCGCCGAGAGGTCGACGGAGCCGTCCTCGGCTTCGAAGGCGCGGAGCTCAGTGAGCTTGGCCTCGAGGTCGGCGAGGGGCTTCTCGAAGTCGAGGAGGTGGGCCATGGCGCAAGGTACCGCCTCCCGCGGCGGAGG
>JAAXJP010000333.1:0-1255 GCA_012269805.1 Rubrivirga sp. | reverse complement strand
GGCGGAGGGGCCGGCGCTACGCGGCCGTCCGCCGCCCGCGGTCGGCCGCCTCGCCCGCCGCCCACAGGGCGCGGAGGAGGATCTCGACGTCGAGCCACGTCGACTGGTGGCGCGCGTAGAACCAGTAGGCCCGGTGGGCCTCGGCGATCGTCTGGGGCCGCGCGGCGCGCGTGTCGAGGACCGACACGACGCCCGGCAGCAGGCCCCACGCCGGCGGCGGGTGCGTCCCCGCCGCGTCGTAGCCGACGAGGGCGAGGCGGCCGGCGAGGACGCCCGGCATCCGGGTCGCCAGGCGCGCGAGCCGGCGGAGCCGCGGCGACGGGCGGAGCCGGGCCGCCAGCCGGAGGGCCGGGCTCAGAAGAAGGATGACCGAGGCGACCGGGACCTCGAGGATCCGGCGGGTCCACGCCGGGCGGAGCGGGGCGACCGTCCGCTCGGCGGCTTGGAGCGGGGCCGCGTAGTCCTCGACGGAGGCCTTCCCGATGATGCGGTCGCGGCCGGAAGCCAGGATCTTGAGCTGGACCGGGAGGTCGCGGAGCGCGCGCATCCCGTCGAGGATGGCCGTGTTGGTCAGGCTGTCGGCCGCGAACACGACGTCGTCGGCGCCGTGGAGGCGGGCGAGGTCGCGGAGCTGGCGGGGCCGCCCGAGGCGGGGGAGGGCGATCCCGGCCTCGTCGGCCTCGGCGACGTAGCCGATGACCGCGCTCCCGCGGACGTGCTCGTCGAGGAGGCGCTGGAGCCGCTCGGCCTCGGCGCCCGCGCCGACGAGGAGCGCCGAGCGCGGGACGCGCCGCGCCGCGCGCCGCCCGACCCGCCGCGCCAGCAGGAGCGCCGCCGCGACCACGAGCCCGAGGCCGACGACGGCGCGGCTGAAGGCGAGCGTTGGGACAAAGTAGGAGAGGGCGGCCACGGCGAGGCCCGCCAGCCCGGCGCCGGCCAGGACCGGCCGGAGCGCCCGCCCCGACCGCCGGTACCCGCCCGTCAGCCCGACGGCCGTGACCAGGACGGCCGCGTACGTCGGGAGCACGAGCCCGTAATAGGGGGTCTCGAAGGCGAACCCGTCGACGCGGCTCCAAGCGAAGGCCGTCGCCGCCAGCCCGGCCCAGGCGAGCGCGCCGTCCGCGGCTGGGCCGGCCGCCGTCCGCCCGAGGCGGCCGAGCGCGGCGAGCGCGGCCCGCGCGACGATGCCGAGCCGCAGCCCCACCGCGAGCGCGCCCGAGGCGAGCCGGTCCAGGACGCCGGCGCCCTCCCGGTG
>JAAXJP010000132.1 GCA_012269805.1 Rubrivirga sp. | reverse complement strand
CCTGCGCCGCGCGCCGCCCCATCCCGCCCGGGGGCCGGGCGGGCCCCGGTCGCCTCCGCCGCCGCGGCGCCGCGGCGGACCGGGTCAGGCCTGGCAGCGCGGGCAGAGGTAGCTCGCCCGGTCGTACGGCGGGAGGCGGACGAGCTCGACCGGCGTGCCGCACACGAGGCACGGCTTTCCCTTCCGCTGGTAGACCCACCGGTTCTCGC
Source organism: Rubrivirga sp. (assembly GCA_012269805.1). Classification (GTDB taxonomy): domain Bacteria; phylum Bacteroidota; class Rhodothermia; order Rhodothermales; family Rubricoccaceae; genus Rubrivirga. The sequence goes on along the minus strand of JAAXJP010000132.1, from coordinate 4,937 downwards.
CGCGCTCGCGGAGCTCCGGCGGCGTCGTCTTCGTGCGGCCGTACCGCGTCGTGCCGTCCCACATCATCGGGTGGACGGCGTCCCACAGCGCGTCGAGCTCCTCGTCGGTGACCCTGGCGGCCGGCCGGCGCGGGTCGACGCCGGCGAGGAACAGCCCCTCGCTCGCGTAGATGTTGCCGACGCCGGCCACGACGCGCTGGTCGAGGATCACGGGCTTGATCGGATCCTCGCCGCGCGCGCGGATCCGGCGGGCGGCCTCGGCGCGGTCGAACGTGCCGCCGGGCTCGTGCTCGGGCGTCGGCGCCATCACGTCGGGGCCGAGCGCGTTGAGCCGCTCGTGCGCGTCCAGTTCCTCCGGCGTCAAGAGCTCGACGGTCGGGCCGTGGTAGAAGACCGCCTCGTGCGCGGCGGTCTGGAGCCAGAGGCGGACGTGCTTCTCCTCCTTCCGCAAGTCCAGCGGCCGCTCGCCGACCTGCCACGAGCCGTACTGCGCGCCGTGGCAGTGGAGCGTCTCGCCGCCCGAGAGCGGCAGGAGCAGGTGCTTCCCGTGCGTCCGCGGCTCGAGGAGGCGTTGGCCGACGAGGGACTGGGGCCGGTCGCCCCACCGCTTCGGCATCTGGACGTGCGCGAGCGGCTCGCCGACGAGCGGCCCCAACCGGCGGGCCCAGCGGATGACGGCGTGCCCCTCAGCCACCGAGCCCGCCCTCGTAGTCGTCCTCGCCGAGGTCCACGCGGTCGGCGTCGCGGACGCCGCGGAGCAGGCACGGATGGAGGTCGACGCGGTCGGGCTCGCCGTGGAGGACCGAGATGTCGCCCGTCGTCTCGAGCACGACGGCCCGCACCTCCTGCGGGTCGAGCACGTTGGCCTCGCGGAGCTTGGCCCAGACGTCGTTCTCGGTCACGCGCGCCCGCTTCATGTTGTCGCGGAGCATCCGGTCGCCGGCCATGATCAGGAGCGGCTCGTTGTCGACGACGTGCTCCGCCCACGACGTGTGCTTCCGGAGCGCCGCGATCACGGCCTGGACGCCGAACAGGCTCGCCAGCGCGACCGACGCCTGGAGGAGCGGCGGGCTCGGCGTGACGATGGTCGAGGCCAGGACCGAACCGATGGCGACCGTCATCGCGAAGTCGAAGCTCGACATCTTCGAGAAGCTCCGGAGCCCGACGACCCGGATGAGGGCGATGAGCACCACGTAGAGCCCGACCGTCGAGAGGACGACGGCCAGGAGGGCGGTGGGCGAGGCGGCGAACCAGTCGGACATAAGCGGAGGGCCGGAGGCGAGGACATCCGCCTCGGAGCCGGCGGAGGAACCCGGACTACCCCCGCACGTGGGCTTCGGGTCCGAAGCCGAGCGCGTCGAGCACGTCGTTGAACACGTCCGGCGGAAGGTGGCCGCCGCTGGCCTGGTCATGGCCGTGGCCCCAGCGCCCGTTCCACCCCGGCGTGTCGATGGACTGGTAGAGGACCGGGAGGCGGACGTCGCGGCGAGCCGTCCGCGTCGAGAAGGCGACGATCCCGTCGAGGTAGCCGACGTTGGCGCAGATGACAGGGTACTTCCCGAGTCGCCCGCGCCACTGCTGCGCGATGAGCGGGTGGACCTGCGCGGGCGAGTCGACGGTGACGAGGGCGAAGCGGAGGTCGGAGGGCGCGGCCCCGTCGGGCACGGCCGGGTCGCGCTCGGAGAAGACGGGCGCGGCCTTCCGAGCCTCCGCCAGCTCACTCTTGACGGCCTCGCGCGCCTGGCGGAGCCGGTCGACGAGGGGCGTCTCGGCCTGCGCGAGCTCCTTCGGGTCGTCGAACGTCATCAGCGCGTCGAGCGCCGTCTGCGCGTCGAACGTCGGCGCCCGCCGCGCGGCGTTGATGAGGGCGACCGTCTCCTTGAGCCACGTCGCCGTCCGCTCTTTTTTGACGGCCGCGAGCTCCGGCCACGGGGCCTTGTCGCCGAGGTCCGACAGGACGCCGACGGCCGCGATCCAGTCGAGGTCGTCCACCTCGGCGACGTCGCGGAGGAGGTCGTACGCCAGCCACGCGCTGCACGGGATCGGGTCCCAGTCGTACCCGCTGACGACGAACGCACCGTCGGGCTCGCCGCTCGGCCGGTGGTGATCGACGTAGAGCACGGGGACGCCGCTCGCCTCCAGCGTCCCGCGCGCGTTCACGCCGAGGTCGGTCACGAGGAGCGCGTCGGGCGCCAGCGCCGCCAGCCGCTCGCGCGCCCCGTCCGAGAACGCCGACTCGTCCCGTCCCGACGGCACGACGGCGACCTCGCCGAATGAACGACCGAGGCGGGGCACCCCGCGGCCAAAGAGGGCGCCGGCCGCGAGCCCGTCGGCGTCGAAGTGGCAGAACACGACGACGCGGCCCGCCTCGGGCACGGCGTCGAGCCAGTCGCGGAACGTGGCGCGGGCGGCGGCGAGGGACTCGGCGTACGTCACGCGTCTCCGGCGAGGGCGGCGACGGTCGCGAGCGTGTCGATCTCGGCGGCCGGCTTGTCCTCCCGGAGCCGCACGATCCGCGGGAAGCGAAGGGCGTAGCCGCTCTTGTGCCGCTTCGAGACCTGGACATTGTCGAACGCGACCTCGACGACGACCTCGGGCTCGACCGTCCGCACCTTCCCGTGAGCGAACGTCTGGAGCGTGTGCTCCTCGAACCACTCGGTGAGGGCCGCGAGCTCGGCGTCGGTGAGGCCGGAGTACGCCTTGCCCACGTTGAGCAACGTGCCGTCGGTTTCGCTGGCGCGGACGGCGAACGTGAAGTCGGACAAGAGCTTCCGGCGCCCGCCGTGGCCGCGCTCGACGGCCGTCACGACCACGTCGAGCGTGCCGAGGGCCTTTTTGACCTTGAGCCAGTCGCGTCCGCGCCGGCCGGGTTTGTAGGGCGAGTCGAGCGCCTTCACCATCAGCCCCTCGTTGCCGCGCGCGCGCGCCGCGTCGAACAGGGCGTCGAGCGTGCCCAGATCCTCGACCTGCGCCACGTCGCTGCGGCGGAGCGGGCCCGCCCAAGCGAACCGGTCGAGCAGGGCCTGGCGCTCGCGGAACGGCGCGTCGAGCGTCGGCTCGCCGTCGATGGCGAGGACGTCGTAGGCGACGAACGCGACCGGCACGTCGCGCTGGAGCTGCTCGGACGCCGTCTTCCGCCCGAGCCGCTTCTGGAGCGCCTGGAACGGGGCGATCTCGCCCTCCGGCCCGAGCGGCACGATCTCGCCGTCGAGGATCACGCCGGCGGGCGCGGCCTCCGCGAAGGCGGCGAGGGGCCCGACGAGGTCGGGGAACGCGCGCTGGATGGCGTCGAGCGTCCGCGAAAAGAGCGCCACGCGGGCGCCCGCCTCGGGCACGCCGTGGAGGTCCTCGTCGCCGGGGTCCCGGGCGACGTGGGCCTGCGCGCGGATCCCATCGAACTTGTCCTCGACGGCGACCGGCGGCGGGATCTGGCGGGCCACCTCCTCCGCGAGCGTCCGGTCCTCGTTGGCCTCGGCCGGCGAGGCCAGCATGAACGTGATCGGGTGGAACAGCTCGAGGCGCGCCTCCGCCAGCCGGTCGTGACGTGCCAGCACGGCCGCCTCGCCGACGTCGCCCGTCAGCATCACCGCCCGGCGGACGGTCTTCCCCTTCCGGTCGTACAGCCGCGAGAGCGCCGACACGACGCCGCCCTCGCCCATCCCGATCCGCAGCTCGCCCGCGAGGAGCTTGACGAGGAACCGGGCCTCCTCCGGCGTCACGCGCGCCAGCAGCCCCGCGATGAGCTCCGCCTTGGCCGCGCTCCCCTGCGTCTCGGCGACGTGGGCGAAAAAGCCCTCGGCCTCCGCGATCGTCAGGTCCGAGTCGGTGGGCGGGACGAGGGTCTCGAGCGCGCCCGCGGCCACGTCGCCGGGGTCGCCCAGGCGGACGAGCGCAGCGCGGAGGTCGTCCTCCTCGGCGCCCGTCGCGGACGCCGTCGCCCGGAGGAGCGCGGCGAACCCGACCGAGACGGTCCGCTGGTCCGACAGGGAGAACACACGCCCCGCGGCCCAGCGCGCGGCGCGGCGGAGGTCGTCGTCGGTGAGGCCGGCCAGGAGCGCGCCGAGACGGTCGGCCTTGTCGTGACGGCCCGAGAGCTCGGCCACCTCGGCGAGCGCGCGAGCCAAGTCGGCGAAGGGGCGGGAGGACGCGTCGGTCATCGGTGCGTCTGTCGTCGGGACGGCCGGGTCAAGACGGCTCGGCCCGCCTCGACGCCGAGGCGGGCGGGCTGAACCGCCGAGTCACAGACGCACCGACTCACCGATCCTCCGGGTCGCGCTCGTCGTCCGGCGAGGCCCACTCGGAGTCGGGCGGGCGGCGGTCCTTGTGCGGCCGAGCGGGCTTGGGCTCGATGGAGACGGGCTGGCAGGTCGGGCAGAAGTAGATGATCCGCTTTTTCTCGACCGTCTCGCCGGACTCGTCGTCGACCCACTCGCGCGTGAGTTGGTGCTCCTGGCGGACGTAGTCGTCGCAGGTCAGGCACGGGAGGTTGGTCCGGCGGAAGACCCAGTGGCGCGTGTTCCAGGCGTGGGCGTGGGGCGAATAGCGGAGGTCGCGGTCGGCGACCATCTCGGCCTGGGCGGCCTCGGGGACCGTCCGCCCGGGGTCCTCGTAGGCCTGTCGGCTTAGGCGCGGGACGGTCTCGGCGAGGCACCCGCGCTCGGCCCCGTCCATCTCGCCGACGAGTCGCCACGGGTCCATCCGGCAGGCGTAGAGGATCTCCGCCCGGAGGTAGTTGCCGATGCCGGCCGCGACGGTCTGGTCGAGGAGCGCCGCGCCGACCGTCCGGTCGGGGTCGAGCCCGAGGCGGCGCAGGAACTCGTCGGCGTCGAACGGCTCGTCGAGCACGTCGGGCCCGAGGCGCGAGAGGGCCGGGATCCCTTCGTACGGGTCGCCCTGGCCGACGGTGAACTTCGGAGCCGAGTAGAGCAGGGCCGCCG
>JAAXJP010000099.1:2061-5146 GCA_012269805.1 Rubrivirga sp. | reverse complement strand
GTCTGGGCGACGGCGGCCGGCACCAGCGCGGCCAGGAGCAGCGCGAGGGCGGCGGAAAGGCGGGGCGTCGAAGTCATTTCGGTGCGGGGGGGCCAGGTCGCTCGGCCGGCCCGGAGGCGAGGCGGGCGGAGCTAGCGTCGAACGGGCCGGGAGCCGCGCAGCGAGATCCCGATCTCGATCCGCCGGGGGTCGGCGAACCGCGTCGGGTCCGGGTTGAGCTGCGTCTGGGGGTTGAGGGTGTAGAACGGGCTCCCGGTGTCGGCGTAGACGAAGCCGTTCTGGTAGTAGCTGTCGAACAGGTTGAACACGCGGACGAACGCCGTCGCGCCGGCCCCTCCGAAGTCGAGGGCCTTCTCGGCCCGGAGGTCGACGACGACCGAGAGGTCCTTGCGGCCCGAGTTCGGCTCGAGGTTGGCCCCGAAGCCGGTCCCGAGCGACGGCGTGTACGGCCGGCCCGTGCCCATCCGGAGGATCCCGGTGATGTTGTAGTTGTCGGGCTGGGAGACGATGGCCGTCGCGTTGAGCGTGTGCCGCTGGTCCCAGTCGAACGGGGCCACGCGCGGGAGCCCGTCGTCGCCGGCCAGGACGCGGTTGAACGTCTCGCGCGGGTCGGACGTGTTGCCGCTCGCGATCTGGAACGAGTAGTCGAGCGTGGTCGAGAGCGGGCCGAGCGCGCGCTGGTCCACGGCGATGGTGAACCCACGGACGTTGCCGAAGTCGACGTTCGTCCAGCGGGCGTACTGCGCGGCCGTGTAGGTCTGGACGAACTCGACGCCGAGGAGGTCGCGGATGTCCTTGTAGAACAGGCTCACGTCCAGCCCGAGGTCCCGCGTGATCTGGCTCTTGAACCCGAACTCGTACTGGGCCGTGAACTCGGGGTCGAGGTCCGGGTTGCCGAGGATCCCCTGGTCGCCCTCGTTCCCCTGCTGGAGGTCCTGGAGCACGGAGTAGTCGGCGTTGTTGAAGAACGTCCCGAGGCCGGGGAGCTGGTAGAAGTGGCCGTACGAGAAGAACAGGCTCGCCCGGTCGAGGAACGGGAACGAGACGCCGAGGCGGGGCGCCACGGCGAACTTGGCCGACGTGTCGACGGGCCGCGACTCCGGCGCGCCAGGGATCGCGTTGGCCGGGTTCCGGAGGTCGCTCGGGACGGTCGCGTTGGCGTCGAAGTACTCGAACCGGAGGCCGGCCCGCACGCGGAGGTCGCCCCACTCGATCCGGTCCTGCACGAACGCCGCGCCCTGGACCGGCTGGAAGTCGATGACCTGCGCGCCCAGCGTGTCGCGGAGCACGCCGAGCCGCTGGACCCCGTCGATCACGAGGGCCTGGACCGCGCCGGGCGTGCCGAACTCGACGGTCGACGTCTGGACTTCGAAGCCGGCCTTCAGGAGGTGGACGTTCGTGACCTGGGCCGTGACGGCGCTCTTGGCCACGTACGCGTTCGTCCGCTGGACGAACCGGCCGAGGTCGTAGCCCTGGATGACGGCCCCGTTCTCGTAGTTCTGCGACCCGATGGGCCGGCCGCCCTGGAGGTACGGCGAGTCGTCGGGGAGCGGGACGCGCGTGCCGGTCTCCGGTAGCGTCCCCAGACTCTCGAAGGCGTAGTCGGCGTAGTCGAAGTAGTTCTGCCGGAGGCTCAGCTCGTAGAACACGTTGTTCGACAACGTGTGGAGCACGTCGAACCCGTGGACGAGCGAGACCTGCGTCTGCGTGCTCAGCCCGTCCGGGTTGAACCGGTAGGCGTAGCTCGCGCCGTTGCCGGGCAGGGCCTCCTGGAACGAGCCGATGGCCTGGTAGGCCAGCTGGACGTTCGAGATCGAGTGGTTCGTCAGCTTGCCGAGGTACGACCACCGGCGGTTGTACTCGAGCGGGACGACCTCGCCGTCGCCGCTCGGGTTGAACACGTTCCGCTCAAAGTCGCTCGAGTCGCTCGGGACGAACCGGCGCTCGCCGGCGAGCAGCCCGTTGTTCACGAGCCGCTGGCCGTTGAGCAGGAACGTCGTGTTCGGCACGAACGGGACCGGGCCGCTGAGGCTGGCCTGGGCGTTGAGCCGGTTGAGCGGGTCGATCTCGCTGACGTAGGGCGCGTAGGCCACCGTCGCGACCGAGTCGACGCCGCCGACGAACGTCCGGACCTGCGTCGAGTCGTTGCCGGGGCTGACGTAGTCGCCGCCGAAGACCTCGAGCGAGGCCTCGTAGCGGTTCGCGTCGCCCGTCCGGAGCACGGCGTTGACGACGCCCGAGAGGGCCTGGCCGTACTCGGCGTCGAACGTCCCGGAGATCACCTGGACCTCCTGCAGCACCGACCGGTCGAGCGTGACCGTCGACGTGTTGTTGTAGGGGTTGTTGACCGAGACGCCGTTGACCTGGTACTGGACCTCGCCGAGGCGGCCGCCCCGGAAGTGCCCGTCGACGACGCCGGCCTGGAGGTTCACGACGTCGTTGAGCTCCTGGACCGGGAGCGCGGCGATGTCGTCGCGGCCGATCGTCTGGACCGTGCTCGTCTGGGTCACGTCGACGATCGGCTGCTCGGCCGTCACGACGACCTCCTCGCCCGCCACGACCTCGTCCTGGAGCGTGACGTCGAGTTCGGTCGTCGTGTTCGAGGCGATCTGGACGCCTTCGACGACCTGGGTCTGATACCCGATGCTGCTGACGCGGACGGAAATCGTCCCCGGCGGGATCCGGAGCACGTTGTACACGCCGTCGATGTCGGTGGCCGCGCCGTAGGTGGTCCCGACGACGAGGACGGACGCGCCGATGAGGGGCTGGCCGTTCGTGTCGGTCACGCGGCCGGAGAGCTTGCCGGTCTGGGCGCTCGCGGTCGCGGCCATCAGGGTGAGGGCGGCGAACGCGAGCGCCACCAGACGGGCGGGACGCAGAGAGAACCGAGTCAGCATGGGAGTCCGGGGGCAGAGGGCCCGAGAAACCGAGGCGGGCCGGCGCCGAGCGTGCGGCCCGGCCCGCCTCGGGGCAAACGGAGGGCGCGGGCCGGCAGTCGGGCCCCGCCCGGGGGGGGGGGGCGGGGGGGGGGCATAGGGGCCCGGGCCGCCCGGGGGGGCGGGCGGGGGCCGCGGCGCCGGGGGGG
>JAAXJP010000099.1:0-2051 GCA_012269805.1 Rubrivirga sp. | reverse complement strand
CCCCGCCACCCCCCGCCGGCCCGGCGCCGCGGGGGCGCCCCGCCCCGCCGCGGGCAAACCGCTGGGCGCGGCCCGCCCGGCGGCCCGCGCCCGGGGAGCGCTAGCGCGCGATGAGCATCCGGCCCGTCGCCGCCGTGCCGTCCTCGAGGGTCACGCGGACGACGTAGGCGCCGGCGCTGAGCGCGCGGCCGTCGACCGTGGCCTCGTGGACGCCCGCGCCGCGGGCGACGCCGGCGACCTGCTGGACGCGGCGGCCGAGCACGTCGAACACCTCGACCGTGACCTCCGCCGAACGGCCGAGCTCGTAGCGGACGGTCGCGAGCCCGGTCGTCGGGTTCGGGAACGCCGAGCGGACCCGGAGGACCTCCGCGGTCGGGTCGCCGTCGGCGGCCGTGTCGACGAGCATCATCGGGTCGAGGTACCCGTAGAGCGCCGCGCCGTTCGAGCGCTCGCCGATGATCCACGTCCGCGTCCCGTAGCTCTGGGCGTCGTCCTCGAGGGAGTCGCCGTCGAAGTAGTTCAGCGCGATGTAGATCTGGCCGCCCTCATCCTCGAGGTCGCCGTCGTAGCCGATCGCCGCGAGGTCGATGGCCACCTCCATCTGGTAACCCGTGTCGATGTCGCTCGGGTCGGCGACGGTCGAGGCGCCCTTGAACGAGACGCCCGTCTCGACCGCGCCGTCGACGAGCAGCTCGTCGGGGGCGTTCGTGAACCGGACGGCGCCGGTCGAGTCGATCGAGAAGTCGAGGCGGAGGTGCTCGGCCGCGTACTGGAGCCCGGCGATCGTGCTGTCGCGCGACCGGATGATGAGCCGGAACCCGTCGCGGGTGTTCTCCGACTCGCTCCCGTTGATGGCCTGGTCGTCGGTGTCGAGCCCGATGTAGAGCGTCGAGCCCTTGTAGAACATCGAGATGTTGCCGACGGTAGGGTCGAGGACCGGGTTGCTGTCCGGGTGGAAGTAGTACGTGTGGACCGGGGCCACGACGCCCGGGAGGTTCTCGTCCAGGAAATCGGCGTCGGCCTGGTACTGGAGGCGGAACTGCGGGTCGATGGCGTCCCACGCCGGCTCGTCGAGCACGCCGTCGACGGTCGGCTCGGGGAGGTTCATCCCGCTCGGGACCGTGAACTCGGGCTCGGTGTAGGCCGGGGCGGGGCCGGACGAGACGGTCACGCTCGGGTCACCGGCGACGAAGGCCACGCCCTCGTTGTAGTTGTTGCCCCAGCGGCTCTGCCACCACGTCCGCGTCGTGACGTACCGCTCGGGGTCCTGCGGCCACGCATAGTCCGAGTCCTCGACGGCGAGGCTCAGCGGGACGCGCGACATGGGGTCGGAGAGGCTCCACCCGAGCGAGTCGAGCGAGATCCGCATCTCCATCGTGTACCCGTTGTCGGGCGTGAACTCGGTCCCGCCGTTGAAGTCGTCGTTGGCGAGGCCGTCGACGGTCGTGGCGAAGTCCCACGCGTCCGTGTTGCGGGGCTCCTCCATCGACTCGCCGAAGCCGTTGCCGAAGAAGTTGGAGAACCCGCGCGGGTCGATGCCCGGCACGACGCCGCCCTCGTCGGTCGTGTCGGCCGGGTGGAACCAGGCGTAGAAGAACTCGGCGCGGACCGAGCCGAACCCGCTGTAGTCGTCGCGGTCGGAGAAGTCGTCCGGGCGGTTGGCCTTGTTGCTCATGGCCATGATGATCCCGTCGAAGTTCCAGAGGCTCGTGGCCCCGCCGACCGACTCGTCCTCGGCCTCCATGCCGATGTAGAGCTGGTTGCCCTTGCGGAGGAAGTAGACCGTGGCGTTGGTCGGGTCGTCGGGGTTCTCGAGGCCGAACGGGTTGGTCTCGAAAAACTGGCCGCTTCCGGGGAAGCCGAGCGGCTCGTTCCACGCGAGGGTGATGGACTCGGCGGCGGCCCACTCGGGCTCGTCGAGCATGCCGTCGAGGGTGATCGTGGCGGACCCGATGTCGCGGGCCCAGACGACGTCCGTCCCGACGCGGTCGGGTTGGGCGAGCGCCGGCACGGCCATCAGGAGGCCGAGCACGAGGAGAGTAGCAGTGCGT
>JAAXJP010000007.1:4859-5168 GCA_012269805.1 Rubrivirga sp. | reverse complement strand
CGGGGCGGACGAGGACGACCTCGACGGACGGCGCGGGCGGCGGCGGCGCGGCGCACGCCGCGAGAACGACCAGGAGAGCGGTGAGGGCACAGAGTCGGCGCATGGGAAACGAGGGGCGGGGTTCAGAGATACGACGGGACCGCTTTGCCTCGTCCCATGCCCACCCCCCTCGACGTCGTCGGCCACGAGTCCGACGCGCTCCACGGCCTCGCCTACGTCTCGCCGCCGACCGAGCCGTTCTCCGACCGCGCCCTCAGCGACCTCCTCCTCGCCGCCCGCCGCTGGAACGCCGCCCACGCCGTGACCGGG
>JAAXJP010000007.1:4145-4849 GCA_012269805.1 Rubrivirga sp. | reverse complement strand
AGCTCGAGGCGTGCGTCCGCCGGATCGTGGCCGACCCGCGGCACGGCGACATCGACGTCCGCCGGCGCGGGCCGGTCGAGGCCCGGCGGTTTCCCGACTGGGACATGGCCATCCAGCCCGCCTCGGGAGCGCAGTTCGACCAAGCCGCCGACGACCTGTCGGAAGCCTGAGCTCCTGTCGCTTTGCCGAGGCGGGGGAACCCACCTGGCCCGACTCGGGGTTCGGCCTAGGGGACGCGGGGGCGGTGGTGTCTACCCTTCGGTCTCCTCCTTCCGCGACCGGTGCCCGACATCGACGTCCTCGGGGTCGAGCGTGAGCCGCTTCGGGCGTTCGCGTACCTCTCGACGCCCGTCGTCCCATTCTCCGACCGTGACCTCAACGGGCTTCTCCAGTCTGCCCGCCGGTTCAACGCCGCGCACGGGGTGACGGGCAAGCTCGTCGTGCTCGAGGCGGACGAGGGCGTCACGCGGTTCGCCCAGTGGGTCGAGGGGCCGGCCGACGCGCTCTCCCTCTGCGTCGAGCGGATCGACGCCGACCCGCGTCACACGGACTTCCGGGTCGTCCGGCGCGGGCCGGTGACGGCGCGGCGGTTCCCCGGGTGGGACATGGCGATCCAGCCGGCCTCCTCGTCGACGTTCGAGATGGTCGTCGCGACGGCGCTCGCGGAGGTCTAGCGTCCTCCGCCTCGGCACCGAGGCGGAAGG
>JAAXJP010000007.1:0-4135 GCA_012269805.1 Rubrivirga sp. | reverse complement strand
CTCCAGCGCACCGGCCAGCCGCTCGGCGCTGGCGCGCCAGGCGAACCGGGCCTCGGCCGCGCGGCGGAGGGCGGGGGCGTACTGGCGCGGCGCGTCGAGCGCGGCGACGAGCCGGTCGGCGAGGTCGGGGATGCGGTGTTCGGCGTCGGGGCGCGTCGCGAGGAGCGGGCGGGCCGCCTCGGGGAGGCCCTCGGCGAGCGTCCGCAGGCTGTCGCCCATCCCCCCGACGTCAGGCCCGACGGGCAGGACGCCGGCCGCCGCGCTCTCGGGCACCACGAGCGGGCTCGCCTCGCGGACGACCGACGGGAACGCGCCCGCGTCCGCCAGCCCGTAGAGCGGGCCGAGCGCGTCGTGGTCGAGGAAGCCCGTAAAGACGACCGACGCGGGCGTGAGGACGCGCCGGGCCGTCGCGACGTAGTCGTCGAACGCGCCCTCGGCGTCGAGGCGATCCACGAAAGCCTGCCCGGCGAAGAACGGGTCGGCGTCGAGGCCGCCGCCGCCCTCCAGCGCGCCGCCGAGGCGGACCAGTTGGCGCATCAGGTCGCCGCGCCCTTCGGCGAGCGCCCACACGAGGGCCTCGAGCCCTTCGCGGAGCCCGCCCGTCCCGGCCACGAGCGCGCGCACGTCGGGGTGGCGGTCGGCCACGAGCGGGAGCGCCAGGATCAGGTCGGCGGGCCCCTTCGCCGCGATCAGCCGGCCGACGTAGACGACCGTCTTGGCGGCGTCCCAGTCGACCGCGCGGAGCTTGGCCTCGGCGTCGGCGTCCGGTGCGGAACGGGGGTAGTCGGCCACGAGGACCTCCAGCACCTCCGCGTCGGGGGCCCCGTCCGGGAGCGCGGCGAGGCGGGCGTGGAGCGCGGCGGTGGCGCCCTCCGGCCGGCCGCGGTCGACGCCCGCGACGGTCCCGGCGATCCGCTCGACCGTCGCCGCCCGGTCGGCCCGGTCGACGAGCTCGAACACGGACGTGTCGGTCCCGACCGGCATCCGCCCGACCTTTTTGTCGACGCCCGGCACGGCCCCGAACACGTCGTGGATGCGGCCCTCCATCTCGCCGTTGAGCGCGAACACGCGCGCGGCGCCCTGGAGCGCGGTCTCGGCGAGCGCCCGCGAGCGCGCCTCTTTCTTGACCACGTACTCGATGGCGCTCCCGTGCGGCAGGACGGCGTACGGCGCGCCGCCCGCCTCGTGCGCCCGGTACGCCGCGACCGACATCAGGACGGTGTGGTTGACGACCCACCCGGCGACGCCCTCCGCCTCGGCGACCGCCTCGAGCACCCGGGCGTTCCGCTCGACGTAGCCCCGGACCGCCGCGTCGTCGAGGTCGGGGATGTAGACGACGTAGTCGCTCGGTGTGCTCGGGCGGACGAACGTGGGCAGCACCGCGAGCGCCGGCCGGTGGACCGTGACGGCGCCGGGGTACGGCGTCTCGCGCTCGAACAGCACCTCCGGCCGGCCGTCGGCGTCGTAGGCGACGGCCTTCGCGACGAAGTCGTAGCGCTCGGGGCGGCTCTCTTGGCAGACGGCGTGGACGGCGTGCCCGCCTTGGGCGAGCGCGCGGAGGATCGCCCGCGTCCACAGGTTCGACCCCGCGCCGGCGAGGCCGTAGCCGTGGACGACGCCTAGAGGGGCACGAGGCATAAGACAGGGGGGATGAGGGGACCGGCCGCGAGGGCAGAGCGTAACGGTCGCGCTCGCCCGGGGGTTCTGCCCCTTGCCTCTTGCCTCTCCCCCCTCGCCCTTCATGGACGCCATGATCCTCGCGGCCGGCCTCGGCACGCGCCTCCGCCCGCTGACCTACGAGACGCCCAAACCCCTCGTCGAGGTCGACGGCGTGCCGATGCTGGAGCGCGTCGCGCGGCGCCTGCTGGCGGCCGGGGCCGACCGGATCCTCGTCAACGTGTCGCACCTCTCGGAGCAGGTCGAGGCCTACGTCGAGGCGGCCGACTGGCGCACCGAGGCGGGCGCCCCCGTCGAGGTCGTGGTCTCCGACGAGCCCGACGGCCCGCTCGAGACGGGCGGCGGCATCAAGAAGGCCGCCGACTTTTTCCGCCGCGACGCCCCGTTCCTCGTCCACAACGCCGACATCCTCACGGACATCGACCTGAAGGCGCTGTGGGCGGCCCAGCGCGACGCCGACGACGGCCGCCTCGCGACGCTCGCCGTCGCCGAGGCCACGACCGACCGGGCGCTCCTCTTCGACGACGGCGGCCTGGCGGGCTACACGCTCGACGGCGGCCAGCCCAAGCGGATGCGCGACGCGCAGGGCGACGGCCGTGTGGTCGACTTCTGCGGCGTCCAGGCCTGCGCGCCGGCCCTTCTCGAGCCGATCTGCGCCCGGCCCGAGGCCAAGTTCTCGGTCATGGACGTCTACCTCGCCCAGGCCCGCGACGGCGCCCGCATCGCCGCCTTCGACGGCACCGACGCGACGCCCAATCGGTTCCTCGACGTCGGCACGCTGGAGCGGCTGGAGATGGCCAACCGCGTCGTCGCCGGCGGCGACTTTGCCTAGCCTCCCGCTCTCCAGCCGACGGCTTCATGCCCCACTCTCCCCGCTTCCTCGCCCTCGTCGACGCGGCGCGCGCCGAGATCACCGAGACCGACGCCGCCACGGTCCGCCGGCGGCTCGACGACGACGACGCGATGGTCCTCGTCGACGTCCGCGAGCCGGACGAGTGGGACCGCGGACACCTGCCGGGCGCCGTGGCGATGCCGCGCGGCGTGCTGGAGCGCGACGTCGAGGCGGCGTTCCCCGACCTCGACGCGCCGCTGGTGCTCTACTGCGGCGGCGGCTACCGCTCGGCGCTGGCCGCCCAGTCGCTCGGGCGGATGGGCTACACGAACGTCCGGTCGATGGACGGCGGCTGGCGGGCGTGGACCGACGCCGGCTACCCGACCGAGACCGACTGATCGGGCCCGGCTCGTCCCACCTCGGGCCCCCTGCGGACCCACCCGGGCCGGGCGGCTGCGTCGTCGCTCCGCGGTCACGTCGCTCCGCGGTCAGGCCGCGTGGGCGTCGTCGAAAAACCGGACGAGGGGGCGGGCGGCGCGCGCGACCTCCACGACGCGGTCCGCGAGGTCCGTCGACTGGACGTCGGCGCGCGAGAGGTCGCGCTGGGCGATGATCGTCTCCCACCGCAGGACCTCGGCGACGGGCTCGTCGCGGTGCGCGGCGAACCCGCGCGGCATCCCCGACAGCGTGTGGCCGGCGGGCGAGACCTCGAGGCCCTCCGCCTCGACCTCGGCCCGGACGGCGTCGAACCGGCCCGGGCGCCGCGCCATCAGCCGGCGGACCGGCCGGAGCCACTTCACGGGTGGCTTGTAGACGCCCGCCGCCGCGAACGACGCGCCCGGCTCGACGTGGACGTAGACGAAGACGGGGTCATCGTCGCGGTCGGGCCGCGAGAACGTCGCGCTGACGTGCGTCTTGTAGGGCTTCTTGCTTTTGGAGAACCGCGTGTCGCGGTAGATCCGGAAGGCCCGGCCCGCCGTGAAGGCGAGGCCCCCCGCCGCCATCTTCCGCGTGACGTCGGTGACGAGGAGGTCGAGCGGAGCCTTGAGGTGGTCGTCGTAGACGTCCTTCCGCGCCTTGAACCAGTCGCGCTCGTTGCGGTCGCGGAGCGCGGCGAGGAAGTCGAGGCCCTCGTCGGCGAAGCCGGGGAAGGGCGGGGGGAGGATCTCGTCGAGCGACATGGGACCGGGGGGTGTGCGCGGTGCCTACCCGCGAGCCGGAACGCTGTTCGGGCGGATCTCGGCGCGATTCGCACGGGGCCGGCCGAACCGTGGACGAGGCCAGCGGTACGTCCCGTATGAGTCCCTTCGTCGCCCTCCAGCGCCTCCTCCCCCAACACGCCTTCTCGCGCGCCGCCGGCCGTCTAGCGGCGTCGGAGCGGGCGTGGCTCCGCGACCCGCTCGTCCGCCTCTTCGCCCAGGTCTACGGCGTCGACATGAGCGAGGCCGAGCGGCCGGACCTAGCGAGCTACCGGTCGTTCAACGACTTTTTTACCCGGTCGCTCGCCGGGGGCGCCCGCCCGGTCGCCCCCGGCGACGCCCTGGCCTCGCCGGGCGGTGGGGTCGGGGGCCAGGCCGGGACGGTGGCCGCCGGCCCCCGCATCCGGGCCCAGGGGCTCCGCTGCGG
>JAAXJP010000131.1 GCA_012269805.1 Rubrivirga sp. | reverse complement strand
CCGCCGCCGGTCGCGGAGCTGGCCGGAGCGGGGTCTGCCGGGGCGGGGGCGGCCCCCGACCCTCCCTAGGAGGACGTTGTCGCGGCCGTCACGCCGCCACGGTGCCGTACATCTCGGCCACAGCCCGCGCCTGGTCCGCCACCTCCTGCCGGAGCTCGTCGGGCTCCACGACCTCGGCGTCGGTCCCGTAGCGGAGGAGCCACTTTGCGACGTAGGCCAGGTTCTCGAACTCGAACGTCACCTGCGTCCACCCGTCGCCGACGGGCAGCTCCTGCTCGACGTCGGCCGGGACCTGGCGGCGGGCCCAGCGCCACGCGCGGTCCCGGAAGCGGACCGTCATCCGGACGTTCTGCGGACTCGTGCCGCGCTCGCGGAGGTGCTCCTTGAGGTCGAAGCCGGCCGGCGGCTCGAACCGGTCGAACCGGGTCCGGAGCTTCTTGATCTGGTCGAGCCGGAAGTTCCGGATGTCGTCGCGGAGGTGGTCGTAGGCGATAAGGTTCCAGTGGTCGGAGTAGTAGACGAGCCCGAGCGGGTCGACCTCGCGGACGGTCTCCTCGTCGCGGCTCGCCACGTAGTACGTCATCTTGACGACGCGCTGGCGGGCCATCGCCTCGGAGAGCTCGAACCACAGGCCCTGCTCGTCCTCCGTCGCGCCGGCCGAGCCGGCCGTCTCGTTGAACGGCGCCAGCACGGTCTGGTCCTGCAGCCGGTCGATGTAGTCGCGGACGGGCTCGGGGAGCACGTTCCGGATCTTCATCGCGACGGCGTCGGCGTCGGTGCGGAGGGAGGCGTCGGGCTGGAGCTTGGTGAAGCCGGTGCCGATGAGGAGCGTCGCGGCCTCGCGGGCGGAAAACATGAGGGGGGGGAGCTGGTACCCCTCGAGGATCTCGTACCCCCCGTGCTCGGCGTATGTCAGAGGCACGCCACTCTCCCCGAGCGTGCGGAGGTCACGGAAGATGGTCCGCCGGCTCACGCCGAAGTGCTCGGCGAGGTCGCGGGAGGTCATGTTCGGCCGGTTCTGGAGCAGGAGCACCAGCGCGAACAGGCGTTCGGTCTTGTTGAGCGAGCGGTCGGAGCGGGCCATCTGGGGGGACGAAGGGGTGACGACGGCGGCGGGCAGCGGCGTCCGCAGGATCGGACGGGTGACAGTGATTTGTCAACGCCCGAGCCCCGAATCGCGTTCGTTTCGGTGGCTGAAGAGGGTGTGGAGGCGAGACCTCGGCGGGATGGCGTGCGGCTTGCGTGGGCGTCCCCCGTGTGCCGGCCCCCGTGCCGGGCACCGTCCCCCACCCACCACTCAACCTCATGCGCTCTCTTCTCATCGCCGCCGCCGTGCTCGGCCTCGCGGCCCCCGCCAGCGCCCAGACCACCTTCGGCCTCAAGGGCGGCCTCAACGTCGCCACCTTCGGCGGCGAGGACGCGGTCAACTCCGAGGCCCGGCTCGGCGTCGTCGCCGGCGCCTTCGCCCGGGTCCCGTTCACGCCCCTCCTCGCCCTCCAGGTCGAGGGCCTCTACTCGCAGAAGGGCGAGGAGTACCTCAACACGGCCGGCTTCACCGAGTCGACCCGACTCGACTACCTCGAAGTGCCCGCGACGCTCCGCCTGAGCGTGCCGGCCAACCCCGCGCTCGACCTCGGCGTCTCGGCCGGCGGCTACGTCGGCGTCCCGCTCAACGGCCGGGTCGAGGTCGACGGCGTCGTCGAGGACGACCTCGAACTCAACACCGACTACGGCTTCGTCGTCGGCGCCGACCTCGGGTCGGGCCCGTTCACGATCGACGCCCGTTACTCGCAGGGCCTGACCGAGGCGATCGACTTCGACCCGGTCCTCGGCTCGAACCTCGACAAGACGAACCAGGTGATCTCGCTCACCTTTGGCTACCGCTTCGGCGGCGGCGGCTACGGTCGGTATTAGTCTCGGCCCCGACTCCGGCCGGCGGTCCTCGCACCCCGCCGCGCCGGTCCCGCGCCCGCCAGCCGCACCTGGCGGGCGCGGTCTGTTCTAGGCGTCCGTCACGGTGACGATCGCCTTGTCGTCCCAGTCGGCCCCGAGGATGGCCGCGAGCGACTGCGTGGCCACCTCCGCCTCGGGCGCGGCGTCGCCGAGGTCGGCGACCTCGCTCGAGAGGTCCCCGCCCTTGAGGCAGACGAGCCCAGGCGGCCACGCGCCGTCGGCCGGTCCCGCCAGCGGCCGGCGGGCGCGGGCGTGCCACCCCCAGAGCGTCGCGAGCGGCGCCGTCGCGCGGCTCACGGACAGGTGCGGCGCCGGCCCGTCGTACGCCTCGGCGCGACCGTTCCAGACGTCGAGGTTGTCCAACCCGAGCCGCCGCGCGAACAGCTTGACGGCCTCCGTCTTCTTCCCGACGGCGTCGACGGCGACGATCTGGACGCCGGGGAACGCGACGGCCAGCGGCACGGCCGGGAGCCCGCCGCCCGTCCCCCAGTCGACGACCGTGGCGCCCTCGGGGAACGGCCGCGTGGCCAGGGCGAGGCAGTGGCGGACGTGCCGCTCGAGGTCCGCGCGGGAGGCCGGCCGGGCGACGAGGTTGACGCGCGCGTTGATCCGCTCGAGCTGGCCGACGTAGGCGTCGAGCACGTCGCGCTGGGCCGTGGAGAGGTCGACGGGGAGGTCCGAGATCATCGGGGGTCTGACTCGCGGCCCGCGCCGCTGATCCGAGCGGCGGCGGTCACGGGCCGTCGAGGTGCTCGGCGCCCCACGTCGCGAGAGCGTCGAGGGCCGGCACGAGCGCCCGCCCCCGGTCGGTCAGCGCGTAGTCGACCCGCCGGAGCACGCCGCCGTCGGCCCACGCGTGGACGATCCGCGCGACGAACCCGTCGGCGTCGAGCGCGCGGAGCGGCTGCGACAGCCCCTTCTCGGACGCCCCGGCGACCGCCTGCCGGAGCGCGCCGAAGTGGCGGGGCGGCCCGGCGGGGGCGGCCCGGCGCAGGCGTCGCTACGTCGAGGCCGGCGGCGCCGGCTCCTCCACGGCCCCGTCGCCCGCCGGCTGGCGGTGGCGCTTGAGGAGCACCATCAGCGCCTGGACGTCGGCCGGTGAGACGCCGGAGACGCGCGAGGCCTGCCCGAGCGTGTCGGGGCGGATCCGGGCGAGCTTCTCGCGCGCCTCGTGCGTGATGGCCGTGACCGCGCCGTAGTCGAACCCGGCCGGCACGCGCCACCTCTCCAGGCTCCGCATCTGGGCCACGAGGTCGCGCTCGCGCTCGACGTAGCCGGCGTAGCTCAGCTCGACGGCCGCCAGCTCCGCCGTCCGCTCCATGCCGGGGCCGGGAACGACCAGGTCCTGCTGCCCCGTCGCCGCGAGGAGGTCCGCGAGGTCGACCTCCGGGCGGAGGACGAGGCGCGCGAGGCGCGTCGGCTCCGAGATCGGCGACGTGCCGACGCGGTCGAGGTAACCGTTGACGGCGTCGGGCTCGGCGTTGGTCGACTCGAGCGCAGCGATGGTGCGACGGAGCGCCTCTTCTTTCTGGTCGAGGCGCGCGACCCGGTCCGCCGTGGCGAGGCCGAGGGCGTGGCCGAGGCGCGTGAGACGGCGGTCGGCGGTGTCCTGCCGGAGGAGGAGCCGGTGCTCGGCGCGGCTGGTGAACATGCGGTACGGCTCGTCGGTCCCCTTCGCCACGAGGTCATCGATTAGGACGCCGAGGTAGGCCTGGTCACGGCCGAGCACGACGCCCTCGTCCCCACCGAGCGACCGGGCGGCGTTGATGCCGGCGAGGAGTCCCTGCCCCGCGGCCTCCTCGTAGCCCGTCGTCCCGTTGATCTGGCCGGCCAGGAAAAGACCGCCGACCCGCTTCGTCTCCAGCGTGTAGCGGACCTGGTAGGGCGGGACGTAGTCGTACTCGATGGCGTAGCCGGGCCGGAGGACGTGGGCCCGCTCGAGCCCCGGGACCTGCCGCAGCGCCGCCGTCTGGACGTCCTCCGGGAGGCTCGTCGAGAACCCGTTGACGTAGACCTCGTGCGTGTCCCAGCCCTCCGGCTCGAGGAACAACTGGTGGCGCGACTTGTCGGCAAAGCGGTCGATCTTGTCCTCGATCGACGGGCAGTAGCGCGGGCCTCGCCCCTCGATCCGCCCCGCGAACATCGGCGAGCGCTCGAACCCGGTCCGGAGCGTGTCGTGGACCTCGGGTGACGTGTACGTCAGCCAGCACGACCGCTGCTCCTGGGAGAGCGAATCCGTGAGGTGCGAGAACGGCCGCGGGTCCGCGTCGCCGGGCTGCTCCTCACACGCGGCGGTGTCGATGCTCCGGCCGTCGATGCGCGGCGGCGTGCCCGTCTTGAGCCGGCCGAGTTCGAAGCCCAGCGTCTCCAACGACGCGCTCAGCCCGACGGCGGCGCGCGCGCCGGCCCGCCCGCCGCCGAACTGCTGCTCGCCGAGATGGATCGTCCCGTTGAGGAACGTCCCGGACGTGAGGATGACGGCGCGCGCCGCGATCTCCAGCCCCGTCTGCGTCCGCACGCCGACCACCTGGCGGCGCCGACCTGCCGGGTCCGCCTCGGCGCCGAGGCGGGCCGAGGCGGGGCGCGTGAGGAGGTCCGTCACCATGTCCTGGCGGAAGTAGAGCCCCGGCGTCTCCTCGAGCGCGCGGCGGACAGCGGCGGCGTAGAGCGCGCGGTCGGACTGGCAGCGCGGGCTCCAGACGGCCGGCCCCTTCCCCTTGTTGAGCATCCGGAACTGGATCCCGGTCTCGTCGGCCACGCGGCCCATCAGGCCGCCGAGCGCGTCGACCTCGCGCACGATCTGGCCCTTCCCGACGCCGCCGACGGCCGGGTTGCAGGACATGGCCCCGAGCGTGTCGAGGTTCATCGACACGAGGAGCGTGCGGGCGCCGAGGCGAGCCGCGGCGTGGGCGGCCTCGGCCCCGGCGTGCCCGCCGCCGACCACGACGACGTCGTATGCGTTCGAGTTCACGGTTGGGGGGCGGATGTCAACTGAGGAACGATGGGGACCAGGATAGGACGGGCGTCCCGCCGCGCCGCCGGATTCAGTGCGAAACGGACGCCGGGATGGGCCCGGCCGCGCCGGCTTACGTCGCACAAACTCCAGACGATACTCGGCCTCGGACTTCCTCGGCCACCGCGACAAAGCGGTCCACCCACAGCGGCGACATGCGTCCGACCGCCCGCAGCTCGGTCTCGGAGACCGCGGGGACGCGCGCGCGCTCCGGAGGGGCACAGCGGACATGGGGAACGAC
>JAAXJP010000338.1 GCA_012269805.1 Rubrivirga sp. | reverse complement strand
CGCGAGCGGCGGGCGCGCCGCGGCCGCGCGGGTCTGGCCCGCGGGGCGGGCCGCCGCGGCGGCGCGGGCGGCGCCCTCGCGGCCCGGCGCCGCGAGGGCGAACGACGGGTCGCGTTCTAGCGCCTCGTTGTAGAGCCGCGCCGCGCCGACGAAGTCGCCGTCGTCTTCCTGGAGGAGCGCGCGGCTGTAGAGGAGGAACGCCAGGAGGTCCGTCGTCGGCGCCTCCACCAGCCGCGCCCGGTCGGCCTCGGCGACCTGCACGCCGAGCGCGTCGAGGACGTCGAGCGTGATCGTCTTCTGGACGCGGAAGAGGTCCTCGACCCCGCCCTCCGTCGTCTCAAGCTGGCGGAGCGAATCGGCCCACACGGCCGACTCGATGCGGAGCGCCTCGCCCTGCACGTCGACCTCGCCGCCCACGAGGCGGCCGGCGCGCAAGAGGCGCCCCGCCGTCGGCGCCGTGGCCGGGTCGAGGACGCCCTGCCGCGCGAGGTCGTACTCGGCGAGGAGCGCCTGCAGCCGCGCCCGCTCGACCACCTCCAGGGGCCGCACCGAGGCGAGGTCGATGCTCAGCACTTCCGCCAGCCCGCGCCCGAGCGCCTGGTACTCGGCGTCGTCGCCGCGGTATGCGAACGGCAGCACGCCGACGGCGTCGCCGGCCGGCCCGGCCGTCACGGAGTCCTCGACCGCCAAGGCTTCGGCGAACTCGCGCTGGAGGCGCGCGCGAACGAGCCCGTCGAGGCGCGCCCGCAAGGAGTCGCGATAGACGTCGCCCGCCTCGACGTTGAGGTAGCGGGCATACGTGTCCTCCGCCTCGGCCGGCCGGTCGAGCGCCTCGCTGACGAGGCCGGCAAAGTAGAGCGTCTGCCCGTCGGTCGGGTCCAGCGCGAGCGCGCGGGCGAAGGTGCCGAGGGCGGGGCCGTACTCTTCCTCGACGGCGAGGAGCGCACCGAGGTCGCGGAGCGCCTCGACGTCGTCCGGGTCCTCGGCGACGCGCGCTTCGAGGCCGGCGCGCGTCGGAGCCACGGCGGCGGGCCCGGCGCAGGCGGCCAGCCCGAGCGCACACGCGGCAGCGAAAGAGAGGAGGCGGAGCACCGCGGCGAGGCGGGGCGACCTCCGGAGGGGGCGGGACACGGGCTAGTTGTTGGCGGCGACGAGCGGCACGAGACCTTCGTCCACGCGGAGCTGGGCCGGCTCGTAGTCGGGGTCGAGCGAGAGGGCGAGTTGGTACTGCTCGAGCGCGGCGCCGTAGTCCTCGGTCTCCTCGAGGGCCAGCCCGCGGGCGTAGGCGATTACGGCGTCGAGCGACTCCGTCGAGGCCTGCGACGTCGGCTCCGCCGGGAGACGCGCGTCGACCGACTCGGCGACGAGCTGGCTGAGGCACGACACGAGCGCGTCGAACTGCGAGGCCCGGCCCTCGACGCGCTCGCCCATCAGGATCCGGCCCGTCTCCACGTCGACCACGCGGGCCGTCAGGAGCATGTCGTCGCCGTTCTTGATGTAGGTCCCGAACACGACTTGGTCGGCGCCGAGGAGGCGGCCGGCCTCCCGGCCCGCGGCCTCGCCCGTGCCCAGCGCCGCCTCGTCGAGGAGCCACTGCAGACGGACGCGCTCGACCAGCTCGAGGTCGGTCGAATTCCGCATCCGGTCGATCATGAGCGACGCGAACCCGAGGCGGAGCGGGTCGACCTGCTGGAAGTCGGTGATCGAGCCGTTCGTAAAGTCGGCGATGGCGAGCGTCCGGCCGCGGTCGGTGCGCACGGCGTAGTCGCCGTCCTGGCCGCGGCGGACCTCGTAGAACGTCTCCAAGAGCGCGAGCGGCTCGACGTCGGGGTTGAGGCGGACGAGCGGGGGCTCGGTCGAGACGAGCCGACGAAGGGCCTCGCCGGCCCCGGCGCGGTCGCCGAGCGCGAGGCGGGTCCGTCCGAGCATCCGAAGCGCGACGCGGCGAACGTCGCCGCTGGCCGACGACCCGACGGCGTCGAACTGGCTCGCGGCGGCCTCGAAGTCGGCCTGGTCGTAGGCGGCGACAGCGGCGTCGAGCGCGGCGCTCTGGCCGCGGACGGCGGCGTAGCCGGGCTCGTAGTCCGGCGGGTCGGCCGGCGGGGGCGGCTCGACGCTGGCCGTCGGCGCCTCGCGCGGGGCGTCGCAGGCGGCGATGCCCGCGGTCGGCGACGTGGCGGCGCCGGAACCACCGCAGCCCGCCAACCCGACGGCGACGACGGCAGAAAGGAAGAGGACCGGGGATCGGGGCATGACGGGGGGGCCTGGAGCCGGCTACTGCGCGGCGCGGACCTGGAACGTGAGGGGAAGCGGGGCGAGCGGATCAGCCGTGAAGCGCGGCGGGACGTCGACGGTGACCATGTCCTCGCCGACGACCTCGTAGCCGCGGCGGCGGACGATGATGGTGTGCCGGCCGACCGGGAGCGCGACCTGGGTCGGCGTCTGGCCCTGGGCCTGCCCGTCGACGACGACGGACATCCACGGACGCTCGGCGTCGGTCGAGCTCACGCTCACGCGGACGACGCGGGCCGGCGCGTAGCACACGACGGGCGTCCGCTGTCCGGGCGAGACGGTGATGCGGGTCGATTCAGAGAGCGGGCCCGCCTGACAGCGGGCGGTGTAGGTGCCGGGCCGAAGCTCCCGGCTCCCGTTACTAGAGATACTGGATCCGTCGATGGAGAGCGTCACGCCCGGCGCCAGCGACGCGTCGACGAACCCGACCTGCGGCGTGGCCGGGCCGGCCGACGGGGGTGGCGTCGTCGAGCCCGACGACGGGGGCGGCTGGACGGGCTGGACCGGCGGCGGAGCCGTCCCGTTCTGCGCGACCGGCCCCACCTCGGTGCCGGCGGCGGGCGGCTCGGCCGGCGCACTGCCCGCTCGGATGGCGACCTCCCGCGGCGCCGGCGGCTCGGGGTCGAACGTCGGCGGGACGTCGACCGTGACCGTGCTGTCGAACCGGGACTGGGCCGACACGAAGCGGAGGACGTGACGGCCGGTCGGGAGCGAGAGGCGCGCCGGGAGCGCCGTCCCGTCGGTGCCGTTGACCATGACGGCCGCCGGCTCGGGCGAGCCGTTCCACGAGGCGGCGACGTCGACGGTCTGGTCGTGGGGGAAGCAGGCCACGCGGCGCGTGGCGTTCCGCGCGACCTCGACGGCGGCCGTCGCCGAGATGTCGTTGGCGAGGCAGCGGACCTCGTGCGTCCCAGCGCGGACCTCGACCGCCCCCTCGACCGGCTCGCCGTCGAGGAAGTAGCGGACGCCCTCGGCCGGGACGACGGCGAGCGTGCCCGGCCGCGTCAGCCACCACCCGCCGGCGCCGAGGCCGACGACGGCGAGCGCGACGAGCGCCAGCAGGCTGACGGGCACGGGGAGCCGCTGTGTCGGCTCCTCGGTCGGCCCCGCAGGCTCGTCGTCGGGTTCCGGCTCGGGAGGCGAGGCCACGACCGGCGGGCGCGGGACGCGCGTGAGCGTCGGCGTCGGGTCGTCGCCGGCCGCGGCGAGCGCCTCCCGCATCTCGGCGGCCGACTGGTACCGCGCCGCCGGGTCCTTCTCGAGCGACTTCATGAGGGCCGCCGCCACGCTCCCGGTGACGCGGTCGCTAAAGTCCGTCGGCGGCGGGAACGACTCCTCCACGATGGCCCGCATCATGGTGAAGTCGCCGCCGTCGCGGTCGAACGGGAGCCGCCCGACGAGGGCCTCGTAGGCCGTGAGGCCGAGCGAGAACAGGTCGCTCCGGTGGTCGAGCGTGGGCAGCGAGCGGACCTGCTCGGGCGACATGTAGGCGAGCGTCCCGGCCACGGCCTGCGTCCGCGTCGCGTCGCTGTCGGAGAGCCGCGCGAGGCCGAAGTCGGTCAGCTTGACCGTGTCGTCGGTCGTGAGGAGGACGTTGCGCGGCTTGATGTCGCGGTGGACGACGCCGACGGTGTGCGCGGCCTCCAGCCCGAGCAGCATCTGCCGGAGGAGCGGCCACAGCGTCTCCCATGGCATCGGGCCGGCGGCCATCCGGTCGTGGAGGCTCCCGCCGTCGACGTACTCCATCACGATGAACAGCCCGTGCTCCGTCTCGCGGAGCGCCATGACGCGGACGATGTGCGGGCTCGCGACGCGGGCCATCGCGCGGGCCTCCGTCCGGAAGCGGCGGACGAACGCGGCGTCGGTCGTCATCCCGGCCGTGATGGACTTGAGCGCGACGGGGATGCCCAGCGCGGTGTCCTCGGCTTGGTACACCACGCCCATTCCGCCACGCCCGAGCACGCGCTGGATGTGGTACTCGCCGACGCGGGCGCCGAGGAGCGGGTCGGCCGGGGGAGAGACGTCACTCATGGGGCGGGCGGGAAACGCGAGTCGCCTTCCCCGGCCTGAGACCGGGCGGGGGGGAACCGGCGGAGGGCAGCCCGCCCCGGCACCGAGGCGGACGAGGTCGCGAACGGGGGAGGCGAGCGGCGGTCATGGCGCGACCTGGACGACGACGGCCGTCGCGTTGTCGCGGCTGCCGAGCGTGCTGGCCCGCGTCACGAGCCAGTCGGCCGCGTCCTGGGGCGCGTAGGCGAGGACGGTCCGGACCATCTCCTCGGGCGAGACCGGCGCGAGTCCGTCGGAGCACAGCACGAACCGGTCGCCGGGCTGGATGGCCCCGCCGCGGACCGCGTCGACCTCGACGTCCTCGCGGATGCCGATGGCGCGCGTGAGGTGATGGGCCCGCGTCCGAGCGATCTCGGCGAGGCCGGGGTCGTGGCGGGCCGCCTCCCCGATCGTGTGGTCCGTCGTCATCTGGACGATCCGCTCGCCGCGGACGCGGTAGGCCCGGCTGTCGCCGACGTGGCCGAGGTAGGCCTGGCCGTCGGCGACGAGGAGGAGCGTGCAGGTGGTGCCCATCTGGCGACGGTACGAGCCGGCGTTGGCCCGGGCCCAGACGGCGTCGTTGGCCGCCGTGATGGCGGCGGTCATGAGCGCCAGCCGGTCGGACTGCGTCCGGAAGTCGGGCCCGAAAGCGCCCATCATCGCGTCGACGGCCACGTTGCTCGCCTCGGCGCCGGCCTCGTGGCCGCCCATCCCGTCGGCCACGGCAAACACGGCCGGCTGGGGCACGACGCGGCCGGGCACGTCGCCGGAGGCGATGGCGAGGGCCGGCAGCACGCCGAAGGCGTCCTGGTTCTCCCGCCGGACGGCGCCCACGTCGGGCCGCGCCCCGGCGGCGAGGCGGAGCGT
>JAAXJP010000469.1 GCA_012269805.1 Rubrivirga sp. | reverse complement strand
ATGAGACCCCTGCCGTTCACCCTGATGCTCGTGCTGGCGGCGTGCGCCCAGCCGCCTCCCGAGGGCGTCGTCTGGGCGATCGAGCACGTGTCGGTGCTGCCGATGGACGCCGAGCGCGTGTTGGAGGACCACACGGTCGTCGTCCGCGGCGGGGTCGTCGAGTCCGTCGGGCCGGCCGCCGAGGCGGACGTGCCGGCCGGCGCGGGCCGCGTCGACGGGCGCGGGCGGTACCTCGTCCCGGGCCTCACCGACCTCCACGTCCACCCGCTCTCGGAGGGCGAGCTCCTCGAGTACGTCCGCCACGGCGCCACGACGGCCATGGTCATGCGGGGGCGCCCCCTGTTCCTCGACTGGCGCGAGCGCGTCGAGCGGGGCGACCTCCTCGGGCCGACGCTCTACGCGGCCGGCCCGACGACGGACGGCTTCCCGCCACTGGGGTGGAAGTTCGTCGGCGTACGGACACCCGAGGACGCCGCGTGCGTCGTGGCCGACCAGGCGGCGCGGGGGTACGACGCCGTCAAGGCGTACAACCGGCACACCGCCGAGACCTTCGCCGCGCTCAACGACGCCGCCGAGGCGGCCGGGATGCCCGTCGTCGGGCACGTCCCGCGAGCGCTCGGGGCCATCGAGGCGCTCGCGCTGGGTCAGGACATGGTCGCCCACGGCGAGGAGTTCTACTTCGCCGACTTCCGCCAGGACGACGACCAGCCGGACCGGTCGCTCGTACCGTCGGTCGTCGAGGCCGTCCGCACGTCGGGCGCCTACGTCACGCCGATGTTGTCGTCGACGCCGGAGATCATCCGGTTCGTCGAGGACCCGAGGGGCCTGGCGGCGGAGCCGGCCATGCGCTACGCCGCGCCCGCGACGTACCACGCCTACAAGCCGTCGAACAACGGGTACGCGGGCCGCCCCGAGCCCGCGGCGTTCGTGGCCCGCAACCGGGTCATGTACGGGTTCCTCCAGGAGCTCACGCTCGCCCTCCACGCCGCCGGCGTCCCGCTCCTCGTCGGGACCGACGCCGGCGTCGTCGGGCTCCCCGGAGACCAGGTCCACCGGGAGCTCGAGGAGCTGGTCGGGGCCGGGCTCACGCCCTACCAAGCGCTGGCAGCGGCGACCGCCAGCGGCGGGCGGTTCGCGCGCGAGCACCTCGGCGAGGCCGACCTCGTCGGCGTCGTCGCCCCCGGCGCCCGCGCCGACCTCGTGCTGCTGGAGGGCGACCCCCTGGCGGACATCACGAACACGCGGCGGATCGCCGGGGTCGTGGTGCGGGGGCAGTGGCACCCCGCCGACGAGCTCGACGCGAGGGCGGAGGCGCTCGCGGACGAGGGGCTCGCGCGCCGCGAGGCGGTCGACCGGTTCGACGTGCTCGCCGAGGCGGGGCGGCTCGGCGAGGCCGCCGCCGTCGGACGCGTGGCGCAGGCGCGCGCCGGCGACGCCCCGCTCTTCCACGAGAGCGTGGTCCGGCGCCACGCGATCGGCGGCTACGAGGCGGACCCGGAGGGGGCCGTCGCGCTCCTCCGGTTCAACGCCGAGCTGTACCCCGACTTCCACGCCGTCCACAACACGCTCGGCCTCGCCTACGCCGAGGCCGGCGACGCCGACGCGGCCGTTGCCGCGTACGAGCGGTCGCTCGAGCTCGCCCCCTGCAACGGCGTCGCCGCCGAGGCCCTCGAAGCGCTCCGGTCCGCCTCCCGATGAGCCCCAGGCCATCCCGCCGCTCGCCGCCATGCCTCCGCTCCCTCGCCGTCGTCTCCGGCCCCTCCTCGCCGCCCTCGTGCTCTGGGCCTCGAGCGCCGGCCTGGGAGCGGCCCAACCCCGTACGTCGGACGTGGGCGACCTCGTTCGTGGATACCACGAGGCGGGCCTCTTCGACGGCGTCGTCCTCGCGGCCGTCGGGGACTCCGTCGTGCTCCGGCGGGGCTACGGCCTCGCCGACGCCGAGCACGGGGTCCCGAACACGCCGGCCACCCGGTTCCGCCTCGCCTCCGTCACCAAGCAGTTCACGGCCGCCGCGGTCCTGCGACTGGCCGAGATGGGCCGGGTCGACCTCCACGCGCCGGTCTCCCGCTACCTGTCCGGCCTGGCCCCCCGCCTCGCCGAGCGCGTCACGCCGCACCACCTGCTGTCCCACACGGCGGGGGTCGTGCGCGACGTCGACGCGCTCTCGACCAAGGGCATCGGAGCCCACTACGCGATGGACGAGATGATCGCGCTCCTCGGGTCGACCGACCTCTCGTTCGAGCCCGGAGAACGCTTCGCGTACTCCAACGCCGGGTACGTCCTCCTGGCCGGGGTCATCGAGGCCGTCACGGAGCGGCCCTACGGCGACGCGATGCGGACGCTCCTGTTCGACCCGCTCGGCCTCGACGACACCGGCCACGAGTCGTCGCACCTCGTCGTGCCCGATCGGGCCTGGGGCTACACCCGCCTCGTCGACGAGCTCGTCCGTGCGCCACACGAGGACAAGACGTACGTGACCGGCGCCGGGTCGCTCTACTCGACGGCGGACGACCTGTTCGAGTGGGCGCGGGCCCTCCGAGGCGGGCGCGTGCTCTCGGCCGAGAGCGTCCGGCTCCTCTTCACGCCGAACGCCGGCTCCTACGGGTACGGATGGTTCGTCGGCGGCTACCGGGTCCCGTCGGGCGACGACGGGTTCACGCGAGCGCTCCACCAGGGGGGGAGCCCCGGCTTCCGGACGGCCCTCGCGCTCTACTTCGACCACGACCTGACGGTCATCACGCTCAGCAACGTGGAGCCGACGACGGGCGGGCTCTGGGACCGGGTCGGGAATGCGTTGCTCGGGTACGAGGAGGAGGTCCCCCGGTCGAACGTGGCCGAGGACGTCTACAGAACGGTCCTCACCGACGGCGTCGAGGCCGGTCTGACTGCGGCGGCCCGCCTCGGCGAGCGGGGGCCGCACAGCGAGCCGAGCGAGAGCGACCTCACCCGCGTCGGCTACGCCTACCTCGGGGCCGACCGGGTCGAGCAGGCCCTCCGCCTCTTCCGCTACTACGCCGGCCGCTACCCCGACGACGCCAACGCCCACGACAGCCTCGGGGAGGCGCTCGCTGCGGCCGGCCGGGTGGAGGAGGCGATCGCGGCGTACGAGCGCGCGCTCGCCCTCGACCCCGACGGGCAGGTCGGCGCCAACGCGCGCCGGTGGCTCGCGCGGCTCCGTGGCGCCGACTGACGGCGGGGGCACGCCCGGGGTGCGGGCCGTCGACCCGCACGGCCCCGGCGTCCTGTAGCCGTTCCGAAGGCGTTCCGAACGGTTCCCGAACCCCCCCGTCGCGCCGGCGGGGTTGCTTCGGCGGTCGCTCCCGTCCCGCCCACGCCGCCCCCGGTCCCCCGATGCCCTCCCGCCTCGTCCTCCTCCTGGTCCTGGTCGGTGGCGCTGTGAGGGCCCAGGTCCCGACCGAGCTGGCCGGCACGTGGGCCGGCGCGCTCGTCCAGGACGGCACGCCCCGCCTGTTCACGCTCGAGATCGAGGCCCACGGCGACAGCCTCGCGACGACGCTCGTCCTCCCGTACCGCGGGTACGACTCGTTCCCGGCCGCCGTCGCGTACGAGCCGCCCGCCCCCGGCGAGACCGGCGACGGGCACCTCACGTCCGACCTGTTCGGCGGGATGCGGCTGCTCGTCGACCTCGGCGACCGGACGCTCCGTGGGACCGTCTCGCGCCCGGACGGGGCCGAGGCGACGGCGTTCCTCCAGCGGGTGCTGCCTTACGGCCCCCCCCGCGTCCGGGAAGAGCCGTTCACCGTCGTCTCCGGCCGCGACACGCTGGCGGGGGCCCTCGTCCTCCCCGCCGAACCCGAGTACGGCGGCGGCCCGCACCCCGCAGTCGTCCTCGTCACGGGGCGCGGGTACGGGAGCCGGTGGCAGACGCGGTGGCTCGCCCTCCTCTTCGCCCGCGCCGGCGTCGCCGGCGTCGTCTGGGACGGACGCGGGACGGGCGGCTCGACCGGCGACCGGTCCACCGTCACGAGCGCACAGCGCGTCGCCGACGTCGACGCCGTGCTCGACTGGGCGCTCCGACAGCCGGCCGTAGACGCCACACAGGTCGGCGCGCTCGGGCTCAGCGCCGGCGCCTGGATCGCCCCCCTGGCCGTCGCCGACCGCGACGACGTCGCCTTCCTCATCACGCTCGCCGGGCCGACCGAGCCGCTCGACGCGCAGCAGGGCCACGTCACGGCCCGGCTCATGCGGGACTCGGACTCCACCTACACCGACGCCGAGTACCGGGCGGCGTTCGTCTACCAGCGCGACCTCGTCCGCCTCGCCCAGCGCGGGGCGGCGTGGCCGGAATACGAAGCGCTCAACGCCCCCGCGCGCGCGGCGCGGTGGGCCGAACACGCCCTGATCCCAGACAGCCTCGGCCTCCCGGACCTCAGCTACTACGCCCGGATGCCCGGCCTCGACCCGATCCCGGCTCTCTCGACGTGGCGCCGGCCCCTCCTCGCCGTGTTCGGCGCGCGCGACTGGATCGTGCCCCCGGAGGAACAAGCCCCGCTCCTCCGGCGCTGGGCCTGGGCGGCAGGCAACGACGACGTGACGATCGCGGTCCTCGACATGGACCACGGCGGCTACCGGCCGGAGGGCGAGGTCGGCGAGGGCGCCTGGCCCCGGCGCTACCGCCGCGACCGGACGCGCGCGCCCGAGCTCTACGACACGCTCCTCGGCTGGCTGGACGACCACACCACGACGGCCCCCGAACGGGACGGACCGTGAGCGGCGGGGTCAGGCTTTCCGAACGGAACCCGAAGGCGGCGGACGGGGCCGCGCGGGTAAGGTGGTGCCCCTGCTGCTCATGCCCCCCGATGCTGCGCTCCCCTGTGATCTGCCGTCTCATCCTGCCCCTGGTCGCCGTCCTCGCCAGCGGGGCGGCCCACGCGCAGCCCGCGTGCACGGGTCCGGACGCCCCCGGGCCGTACACCATCGAGACGCTCGCGGGCACGGGCGAGGCCGGGTACGGCGGCGACGGCGGCCCCGCCACCGACGCGCTCCTCGACCACCCCTCGGCCGTCGCCGTCGCCGACGACGGGACCGTCTACGTCGCCGACAGCCGGAACCACCGGGTCCGCCGCGTCGGCCGCGACGGCGTCATCCACACGATTGCGGGGACCGGCGAACGCGGGCACAACGGGGACGGCATCCCGGCGATCGAGGCGACGCTCACGCACCCCTACGGCGTGGCCGTCGGGCCCGACGGCCTCATCTACATCG
>JAAXJP010000609.1 GCA_012269805.1 Rubrivirga sp. | reverse complement strand
GCACCACACCCACACGTTTGTCGAGGTGGCCGGACCCGACGGCCGACCGGGCACGCAGATGGACGACGTCGTGCGGTGGGAGCTTCCACTGCCGCCGCTCGGGGAGGTCGCCTATCCGGCCGTCCGCCTCCAGCTCAAGCGGATCTTCGACTACCGCCAGGAGCAGATCCGAGAGCTCCTCCTCGGCTGACCCCGCCCGCCTAGGCGTCAGGGCGGAAACGTCCGTCTCCATGTCGGGCCAGAGCCTGGCCCGCCCCCCGGCACGCCCGTGCGGCTCGTGGGCGTCAGCGTGCGGCTCGTGACACGGCCGCTCAGGAAGCCCCTGGGAGGCGGAACTTGGTCGAACAGAGATCCACGGAGGCGGTACCTCCGCCTCCCCGCGCTCCCCCCGTCCCCGATCGCCCGTGGCGCTGACCCGCCCGCAGAAAATCGCCCTCTGGATCGGCGTCGGCCTCGTGGTCGTCGCCCTGCTCGTGGTGCCCCGCTTTTTCGGGGAGGAGGAGCCGAGCGGTCCGACCGGCGGAGGCCCCGGCGGGCCGCGCGGGAACGACACGCTCGCCGTCACCGTCGCGCCGGTCGCGCAGGAGCTCTTGGAAGACCGCATCACGACGACCGGCACGCTCCTCCCGTGGGAGGCCGTCGACGTCCGCGCCGAGGTCGCCGGGCGCGTCGTCGCAATCAACTTCGCCGAGGGTGGATTCGTGGGCCGCGGCCAGACGCTCGTCTCGCTCGACACCGACGTGCTCCGCGCCCAGATCGAGGGCGCCCGGACGCGCCGAGACCTCGCGCGGACGCAGGCGCAACGCTACCGTGAGCTGTTCGAGATCGGCGGCCTCAGCCGCCAGGAGCTCGACCAGGCCGACAGCGAGGCTCGCGTGCTCGACGCCCAGCTGGCCGAGCTCGCCGCGGAGGTCCGCCGCCGGCAGATCGTCGCGCCGTTCGCGGGTGAGATCGGGCTCCGGCAGGTCAGCGTCGGGGCGTACGTCGCGCCGGGCGACCCCATCGCCACGCTCCGCATCACGGGCCAGCTCCGGCTCGAGTTCACGGTCCCCGAGCGCTATCTCGGCCGGGTCCGCGAGGGCCAGCCCGTCCGCTTTTCCGTGCCCGGCCAGGAGGACCCGTTCGTGGGCACGATCTACGCGACGGAGCCGAACGTCGACGCGGCAACGCGGGCGTTCACCGTCCGCGCCCGCGTCCGCAACCCGGGCGGCGCGCTCGTGCCCGGCGCCTTCGCCGAGGTCGAGCTGGTGCTCGACGAGATCCCCGAGGCCCTCCTCATCCCCACCGCCTCGGTCATCACCGGGGCCGACAGCACGACCGTCTTCGTCGTCCGCGACGGGACGGCCGTCCCGCGCGCCATCACGACGGGCGTCCGCACGACCGACCGGATCCAGGTCACGAGCGGCCTCGGCCCCGACGACATCGTCCTGACGTCCGGCCTGAACCAGGTCCGCCCCGGCCAGGCGATCCGCACCGGCGGCGCGTTCGACCCCACGGAGGTCCGCCCCGCGAGTGCGAGCGCCGACGGCCGCCAGTACCAGACCGCCAACTAGCCCGCTCCCTCCGCCTCGGCCCCGAGGCGGGCGCCCTCCCCCACCCGTGGCCTCCCTCTACGACGTCTCCGTCCGGCGGCCCGTCTTCGCGACGGTCCTCTCGCTGGCGATCCTGATCGGGGGCGCCATTGGATACGCGGAGCTCGGCGTGCGGGAGTACCCGATCGTCCAGACGCCGGTGATCTCGGTGTCGACGTCGCTGCGGGGCGCGAACGCGGCCGTCATCGAGAGCCAGGTGACCGAGCCCATCGAGGAGTCGGTCAACGCCATCGACGGGATCCGGTCGATCACGAGCGTGAGCAACGAGGGCCGGAGCACGGTCCGCGTCGAGTTCGACCTCGGGGCCGACCTCGACGCCGCCGCGGCCGACGTCCGCGACCGCGTCTCGCGGGCCCGGGGCCGGATCCCGGACGAGGCCGAGGAGCCCGTCATCTCGAAGGCCAACGCCGACGGCGAGCCGGTCGTCTTCCTCAACCTCTCCAGCGACCGGTACTCGCTGCTCGAGCTGTCCGACATCGCCGACAACTTTTTCGCCGAGCGGCTCCAGACGATCGACGGCGTCGCCTCGGTCGACATCTGGGGCGACAAGCGGTACGCCATGCGGCTGTGGATGGACCCGGCCAAGCTGGCCGCCTACGGCCTCACGCCGGGCGACGTCCAGCGGGCCGTTCAGACCCAGAACGTCGAGTTGCCCGGCGGCCGGATCGAGGGCGACCAAGTCGAGCTGACGATCCGCCCGCTCACCCGGCTCTCGACCCCAGAGGACTTCGAGCGCCTCGTCCTCAAAAACGACGGGACCGCGCTCGTCCGGTTTGCCGACGTCGGCCGGGTCGAGCTCGGCGCGCAGAACCTCCGGACGGTCCTCAAACGCGACGGCGTCGCGATGGTCGGCGTCGTGCTCCGGCCGCTCCCCAACGCCAACTCGATCGACATCGTCGACGAGTTCTACGACCGCGTCGAGGACATCGAGCCCGACCTCCCGCCCGGCATCGAGCTCGGCATCGGGTTCGACAACACCGAGCCGATCCGGGCCTCGATCGCCGAGGTCCGGAACACGGTGTTTATCGCGCTGCTGCTCGTCGTGCTCGTCATCTTCGCGTTCCTGCGCGACTGGCGGACGACGCTCATCCCGATCCTCGTCATCCCCGTCTCGCTCGTCGGCGCGTTCGGCGTGATGGCGCTGGCGGGGTTCTCGATCAACGTCCTCACGCTGCTGTCCCTCGTGCTCGCGATCGGGCTCGTGGTCGACGACGCGATCGTGGTGCTGGAGAACATCTACGCCAAGATCGAGGGCGGCATGGACCCGATCCGCGCCGCCGTGCTGGGGACGAAGGAGATCTACCTCGCCGTCATCGCGACGACGCTGGCGCTCGTCGCGGTCTTCCTCCCGATCATCTTCCAGAGCGGCGTGATCGGCGCGCTGTTCCGCGAGTTCGGCCTGACGATCGCGGCGGCCGTCGTGATCTCGTCGTTCGCCGCGCTGACGCTCACGCCGATGCTGTCGTCGAAGCTGCTCAAAAAGCGCGAGACGAAGCCGTGGCTCTATCGGAAGACCGAGCCCGCGTTCGAGCGGCTCAACGGGACCTACCGCCGGGCGCTCGGCGCCTTCCTCCAGGCGCGGTGGCTCGCGTTCGTCGCGATGGCCGTGGCCGGCCTCGGCGTGTGGTTCTTCTTTTCGAACCTGGAGAGCGAGCTGGCGCCGGCCGAGGACCGCTCGCAGTTCCGCCTGTTCGCGAACGCCCCGCAAGGCCGCGGCTTCGCCTACATGGACGCCTACGTCGACGAGCTCATCCGGCTCGTGCAGCGCGAGGTGCCCGAGGCGGAGGCCATCATCTCGGTGACGTCGCCCGGTTTCGGGTCGTCGGGCTCGGTCAACTCGGCGTTCGGGAACGTGATCCTGCGCGATCCGGACGAGCGGGAGCGGAGCCAGGACCAGATCGCGAGCGCCGTCCAGCGCGAGCTGTCGGACCTGCCCGGCGCGCGCGTCGCCGTGAGCCAGCCGGCCACGATCTCGACGTCGTCCGGGCGGGGGTCGCCGGTCCAGATGGTGCTCCAGGCGCCGAACCTGGAAGCGCTCCAGGACGCCCTGCCGGCGTTCATGGACCGGGCCACGCAGGACCCGGCGTTCGCGTTCGCCCGGGCCGACCTCGAGTTCACGCTCCCCGAGCTCCAGATCACCGTCGACCGTGACCGGGCCCAGGCGCTGGGGATCCAGCCGCTCGACGTGGCGCAGGCCCTGGCCGTCGCCCTCAGCGAGGGCCGGTTCGGCTACTTTATCCGCAACGGCGAGCAGTACGAGATCATCGGCCAGCTCGAGCGCGAGGCGCGGGCGGCGCCGAACGACCTCCAGGGCATCTTCGTCCGCAGCGCCGCCGGAACGCCGATCCCGCTCTCGAACCTCGTCACGCTCACGGAGTCGGCCGCGCCGCCGCAGCTCTACCGCTACAACCGGTTCACGGCGGCGACCGTCTCGGCGGAGCCGGCCGAGGGCGTCCCCCTCGGCGACGCCATCGACGCCATGCAGCGCGTCGCGGACGAGACGCTCCCGGTCGGGTTCACGACGTCGTGGACGGGCCAGAGCCAGGACTTCCTCGAGACCGGCGGGTCGATCTACGTCGTCTTCGGGCTCGCGCTCGTCCTCATCTTCCTCGTCCTGGCGGCCCAGTTCGAGAGCTTCCGCGACCCGGTCACGATCCTGCTCTCGGTCCCGCTCGCGCTCCTCGGCGCGCTCGGGGCGCTGTACGCCTTCGGGAGCACGCTCAACGTGTTCAGCCAGATCGGCCTCGTGATGCTGATCGGGCTGGTCACCAAAAACGGCATCCTCATCGTCGAGTTCGCCAAGCAAAAGCGGGAGGACGGGCTCGACCGCCACGCCGCGGCGGAGGAGGCCGCCGTGGCCCGCTTCCGCCCGATCCTGATGACGGCGTTCTCGACCGTCCTCGGCACGCTCCCGATCGCGCTCGCGCTCGGGTCGGGCGCCGAGAGCCGGGCCCCGATGGGCCTCGCCGTCATCGGGGGGATGGTCGTCGGCACGTTCCTGACGCTGTTCGTCATCCCGGCGCTCTACACCTACATCGCGAGCCGCGAGGCGACCCGGGTCTCTGACGAGATCGACGCCATCGAGGCCACCGGCGACGCGCCCTCCGAGCACGACGCGCCCTCCAGGAACGACGGGGAGCCCGAGGGCGATGGGTCGGCGACCGGCGCGCCGGGGCAGCCCGTCGCCCTCGAGCCTGAACCGTCAGGTCGACGCAGTCAGGCCGGCGGCGACGGGACCGAGGCGGAGCCGGCCGCCCTCGTGGAGCCGACGCGGGACGACTCGTGACGGACGCTGTGCGGAGTGCCCTTCTCATCCCCGTGCTGCTGGCCGCCGCCGCCAGCGCGCAGCCGGCCTCGCTCCGGCAGGACTCGATCCCGCCCCTCCCGGACTCGCTCCGCCTCTACGGGGGGACGGTCCCCACGCGGATCGCCCTCCCGGACTTCCCGCTCCCGCCCGACGCGCTCCAGCTGACGCTGGAGGAGGCCGTCGACCTCGCGCTCGTCCGCAACCCGGACCGCGCGGTCTCGGCGCTCGAGGGGCTCCGCGCGGCCAACGACGTGACGCTCGGCAACGCCGGCTACCTCCCGACGCTCGACGCCAGCGCCGGGCTCGCGGGCTCGCGGAGCGACGTGC
>JAAXJP010000164.1 GCA_012269805.1 Rubrivirga sp. | reverse complement strand
CGTCCATCAGACGCTCGGCGAGCGCACGGGTCGGGTCGAGGTCGGGCATCAGGCGGCAGCGGCGCCCGACGCCTCACGAGAGGCGACGGGGTCGGTCGGGTGGAAGAGACGGGCGGTGCTCCCGTGCGAACACCGTCGGGTCGTGCAGGCCTCCGGCTGGGGAGAGGCCTCACGGCCAAAACATAGGCCCGTGGCCGGGCCACGGGGGGGGCGGCCGGCTCATGGACGGCGTTTCCCTATCCCGTCGACGTGTCGGGCGGAGGGCCGGGCGCCGACGCGGGTCGTGCGGGCCGGCACCCCTGCGGGGAGCGCGCGTACAGCCCGTCCCGTCACCTCCGCACGTCTCATGTCCACCCCTCACCTCGGCGTCGTCGGCCTCGGCGTCATGGGCCGCAACCTCGCCCTCACCGCGCTCGCCGCCGGCAAACACGTCGCCGGCACCGACCTCGGCGAAGACGCCGTCCGCGGCTTCGAGGCGGAGGCCACGCGGCCCGTCACGGCCACGACCGACGCCGACGCGTTCCTCGCCGCGCTCCCCCGGCCCCGCAACATCCTCGTGATGGTCCCGGCCGGGCCCGCGGTCGACAGCGTGCTGGGGTCGCTGGCACCGAAGCTCGACGAGGGCGACCTCGTCATCGACGGGGGCAACTCGCACTTCCCCGACACCCAGCGGCGGCACGACGAGATGGCCCAGCGGGGCCTCCACTTTTTCGGGATGGGCGTCTCGGGCGGCGAGGAGGGCGCTCGCCTCGGGCCGAGCATGATGCCCGGCGGGCCCAGGGAGCCCTACGCCCGCGTCGCGCCCGTCTTGGAGGGGATGGCCGCCGAGGTCGATGGCGAGCCGTGCGTCGCGCACCTCGGCGCCGGCGCCTCGGGCCACTACGTCAAGATGGTGCACAACGGGATCGAGTACGGGCTGATGCAGCTTCTCGCCGAGGCCTACGACCTCCTCAAGCGCGGCGCCGGGCTCGGCAACCAGCGCATGGGCGACCTGTTCGGCGCCTGGAACGACGGCGAACTCCGGAGCTACCTCGTCGAGATCACGGCCGACATCCTCCACCACCCGGACACCGTCGACGTGAGCCCCGACGAGGCGCCGGGCGACGAGAGCCCGCCGGAGGGCATGACGGGGCGCTACCTCCTCGACTACATCCTCGACACGGCGGCCCAGAAGGGGACGGGCAAGTGGACGAGCCAGGACGCCCTCGACCTCGGCGTTCCCACACCGACCAT
Source organism: Rubrivirga sp. (assembly GCA_012269805.1). GTDB lineage: Bacteria > Bacteroidota > Rhodothermia > Rhodothermales > Rubricoccaceae > Rubrivirga. The sequence continues at coordinate 3,996 of JAAXJP010000164.1, read as the reverse complement.
CGACGCGGCCGTGACGGCCCGCTACCTCTCGGCGCTCAAGGACGAGCGCGTGGCGGCGAGCGGCCTCCTCGGGGAGCCGGCCGGCCGCGCGCCCGGCGACCCCGAGGACCTCGTCGGCGCCGTCGGCGACGCGCTTCTGGCGGCGTTCCTCGTGACGTACGCCCAGGGCTTCGCGCTCCTCAAGCGGGCCAGCGACGCCTACGAGTTCGGGCTCGATCTTGGGACCGTCGCCCGCGTCTGGCGCGGCGGCTGCATCATCCGCGCCGACCTCCTCGAGACGTTCCGCGCGGCGTTCCGCGCCGACGACGACCTCCCCAACCTCCTCGTGGCGCCGGTCGTCGCCGAGAAGCTGATCGGCCACCGCGGCGCGCTCCGCCGGGCGGTCGGCCTCGGGACGCAGGCGGGCATCCCCACGCCGTGCCTGTCGACGGCCCTCGCCTACCTCGACGCCTACCGCTCCGAGTGGCTCCCGGCCAACCTCGTCGCCGCCCAGCGCGACTACTTCGGCGCCCACACCTTCCGGCGGACCGACCAGGACGGCACGTTCCACGCGCAGTGGGAGCCGGCGGGGCTGTGAGTGAAGGGTGATGGGTGAAGGGTCCTCGCGTCCACCGATCCGCTCGTACCGCGACCTCGACGTGTGGCGAGACGGGGTCACTCTCGTCCGTGACGTCTACCGCCTCACTCAGGACTGGCCCTCGTCCGAGCAGTTCGGCCTGATCTCCCAGCTCCGACGGGCTGCGGTATCCATCCCGTCCAACGTCGCGGAGGGGTGGGGGCGGCACAAGCGGGGCGAGTTCGACCAGTTCCTCCGCTACGCCCGCGGCTCCCTCTTCGAAGTCGAGACCCAACTGATCATCGCGGCAGAGGTCGGGTTGACGACCGCCGACGCCACGGCCGATCTCCGCCAGCGCATCGACGTGCTCAGCCGGCGGATCACAACGCTCCGACGCACGCTTTGAAGGCCCTTTACCCTTCACCCATGACACCTCACTCGATTCAGCTCATCCTCTTCGGCGCCGCCGGCGACCTCGCGCACCGGAAGCTGATCCCGGCCCTCTACGACCTCCACCGGGAGGGCCATCTGCCCGCCGAGGTGGACGTGGTCGGGGTCGACCTCCAGGAGATGGACCACGAGGCGTTCGTCGAGTTCTCGTGCGACGCGGCCGATTCGCTCGGCCGCTTCTTCCCGCGCGACGCCGACGCCGACAACTGGGCCGCCTTCGCCGAGCGCCTCAGCTACGTCCAGGGCGACGCGACCGACGCCGCGACCTACGCCCGCCTCGGCGAGCACCTGGAAGACGTCGGGCCGGAGGGCGACCGGCCGCACCGCGTATTCTACCTCTCCGTCGCGCCGTTCCTCGTCGAGCCCATCGTGACGAACCTCGCCGAGGCCGGCCTGCTCGACGATGTGGAGCGCGACCGGGTCGTGGTCGAGAAGCCGTTCGGGCACGACGCCGAGAGCGCCCGCGCGCTCGACCGCGTCCTCCTCGACGCCGCCGACGAGAGCCAGGTCTACCGGATCGACCACTACCTCGGGAAGGAGACGGTCCAGAACCTCCTGGCCTTCCGGTTCGCCAACGCGCTCTTCGAGCCCGTCTGGGACGCCCGCTACGTCGACCACGTCCAGATCACGGTCTCGGAGACGGTCGGCGTCGAGCACCGGGGCGGGTACTACGAGAAGGCCGGGGCCCTGCGCGACATGGTCCAGAACCACCTCCTCCAGCTCCTTTGCCTCGTGGCGATGGAGCCGCCCGTCGCGTTCAAGGCCGACGAGGTCCGCAACAAGAAGGTCGACGTGCTCCGGGCCGTCCGGCCGATCACGCGGGAGCGGGTCCACGAGGTCGCCGTGCGGGGGCAGTATGGCGAGGGGTTCCTCCACGGCGCGCGCGTGCCGGGCTACCGCGAGGAGCCGAAGGTGGCCGAGCGCTCGGCCACGGAGACGTACGCCGCGCTCAAGCTGGAGGTCGACAACTGGCGCTGGCACGGCGTCCCGTTCTACCTCCGCACGGGCAAGCGGATGCCGCGGCGCGTGTCCGAGATCTCGGTCCAGTTCCGGCCGGTCCCGCACCGCGCGTTCCCGTCCGGCGCCGACGAGGCGTTCCAGCCCAACCGGCTCGTCCTCCGCATCCAGCCCGACGAGGGGATCGTCCTCCGCTTCCAGGCCAAGCGGCCCGGCCCGCAGATGCTCCTCCAGCCGGTCGCCATGCGGTTCGACTACGACGAGGCCTTCGACACGCCGCCCGACGCCTACGAGACGCTCCTCCTCGACGCCATCCGCGGCGACGCGACGCTCTTCATGCGGGCCGACCAGGTCGAGGCGGCGTGGCAGGTCGTCGACCCCGTCCTCGAGGCGTGGGCCGCGTCGCCGCCGGCGGAGTTCCCCAACTACGCCGCGGGCACGTGGGGCCCGGCCGCGGCCGACCGCCTCCTCGCCCGTGACGGCCGCTCGTGGTTCGAGCCGCTCCCGTCCGACCCGATCCCGACCGGCACGGCCCCCGAGGCCATCGCCGACGCGCACCCGGAGGACGCAGAGTGAGGGAGAGGGCGTGGGGTGAAGAGTGCCTCCGCCCCTCCAGCCCTCCTACCCGAACCAGCCGAGCAGCCACGCCAGGAGCGGCACGGCGAACAGGATCATCAGCCCGACGAACAGCCACGCGCTGAGCGTCGTGCTCGCCTTACGGACGGGGAACTCGTAGGCGCAGTACGGGCAGACCGCGGCGTCCTCGGGGACGGCGAAGCCGCAGGAGGGGCATTCGCGCTCGCCGGGGCCGGGCTCAATCACAGCGTCGGGAGGGCGACGAACTCGGGTCCCTCGGCCTCGGCGCCGAGGCGGGCGGGGCGGCGGTCGATCCAGCCGCCGGCCACGACGTCGTCGCCGTCGTAGAACACGGCGGCCTGGCCGGGGGCGACGGCGTCGCGGGGCTCCGAGAACACGGCCTCGAGCGTGTCGGGGCCGGTCTGGCGGACGACGGCCGGCGCGCCGGGGTCGCGGTGGCGGATCTGCCCGTGGAGCGTCGTCTCGTCGTCGAGGCCGGCGCGCCCGCTCCAGACGACGCCGCTCGCCGCGAGCGCCCGCTCCGCGAGCGCCTCGCGCGGCCCGACGACGACGGCGTTCGTCTCGGGCTCGATGCGGACGACGTAGACCGGCTCGCCGAGCGCGATCCCCAGCCCGCGCCGCTGCCCGACGGTGTAGAACGGGTAGCCCTCGTGCTGCCCCACGACCTCGCCCGTCGCGACGTGGACGAACGGGCCGCCCGCGACCTCGGCCGCCTCGGGCGAGCGGCGGCGGAGGAAGCCGCGGTAGTCGTCGTTCGGGACGAAGCAGATCTCGTACGAGTCCGGCTTCTGGGCGACGTGCTCGAAGCCCATGTCGTCGGCCATCCGGCGGATCTCGGTCTTGGCGAGGCCGCCGAGCGGGAAGAGCGTCCGCGCGAGGTGGTCCTGCGCGACGCCCCAGAGGACGTACGACTGGTCCTTGGCCCGGTCGAGCCCACGGCTGACGACCCAGCGGTCGTTTTTCTCGGACACGCGCGCGTAGTGGCCCGTCGCGATGTGCGCGCAGCCGAGCGCGTCGGCGCGCTTGAGGAGGGCGGCCCACTTGATGTGCGTGTTGCAGAGGACGCACGGGTTGGGCGTCCGCCCCGCGAGGTAGTCGGCCTCGAACCGGTCGATGACCCACCCGCCGAACTCGTCGCGGATGTCGACGACGGTGTGGCTGGCGCCGAGGCGGACGGCCACGGCGCGGGCGTCGTTCATGTCGTCGAGCGAGCAGCAGCCCGACTGCTTTCGGGACACGCCGGAGCCGCCGAGCGACGTCTCGTAGTCCCACGTCTTCATGGTCACGCCCACGACCTCGTAGCCGGCCTCGTGGAGGAGGCCGGCCGTGACGGAGGAGTCGACGCCGCCGCTCATGGCGACGAGCACGCGACCGTGTCGGCTCATGGTGTGGCGCGGGCGGAGTTTGGCATGGGGGAAGCTAGGGGAGGGTTTTCG
>JAAXJP010000223.1:4736-5241 GCA_012269805.1 Rubrivirga sp. | reverse complement strand
ACGCCCAGACGTGCTCGAGGAACGCCTCGCGCCCGATCGCCTTCCGGTCGACGCCATCCTTTCGGAGCTCTCGCTCGACGACGTTCTGCGTCGCGATGCCGGCGTGGTCCATGCCGGGGATCCAGAGGGCCTCGAAGCCCTGCATCCGCTTGAACCGGATGAGGAGGTCCTGGACCGTGTCCTGGAGCGCGTGGCCCATGTGGAGCCGGCCGGTCACGTTCGGCGGCGGCATCGGGATGACGAACGGCTCCTTGCCCTCCTCGAGGACGGCGTCGGGCTCGGCGTCGAAGAACCCGCCGGCCTCCCAGTAGCGGTACCACTTGGCCTCGACGGCCTCGGGCTCGTAGGCGGACCCGGTCGGCGCCGGGTCGGGCGTGGCCGGCGTGTCGGTCTGGCGGTTCCGGTCGCGGGGGATCTCCGGGGTCTCGGGCATGCTCGGTCGGGCGGCGGGCTGAGCCCGCCAAGCTACCGAGGCGGGCGGGGAGAGCCGGTGAAGCGTGCCCCC
>JAAXJP010000223.1:3716-4726 GCA_012269805.1 Rubrivirga sp. | reverse complement strand
CCCGGACGCTACCGAACGACGACGACCGGGCGCGTGAGACGGACCGGCCCGGCGTCGACGACGACCACGTAGATCCCGGTCGGCAATGCGGCGAGGTCGAGCGGGACGGCGCGGCGGCCGGCCGGGAGCGGGCCAAGTGGCGCCGCCAGGACCTCCCGGCCGAGCGCGTCGACCAGTCGGACGGTCGTCTCAGCCGCCTCCGCGAGCGCGATGCGGACGGCGAGCGACGCCCGCGCCGGGTTCGGCCCGACCGACTCGATGGCGGTCTCGACAGGCGCGGCCTCGTCTTCGGCGGCGACGCCGTTGGCGGCGATCTCGACCGGGTAGTCCTCGACCTCGCCCTCGGTCACGAACGGGACGACGAGCGGGTTGACCTCGGCGCCGGCGACGAACGGGAGCGCCACGCGGCTGACCCGGAAGCGGGCCCACGTCGTGCCCGGCGTGGCGTCGGCCGGAGGCGTCACGGTGAGCTCGTGCGAGCCGGCGGCGAGCACGTGGCCCGCGACGACCCCTTCGCCGTCGTCGTCCCAGTCCCCGTCGGCGTTCCAGTCGATCCAGGCGTAGAGCGCGGCCGGCGCGTCGCCGGCGGTCGTCACCGTGACGGCCATGTCCGCACCGCGGTACAGCTCGTCCGGCAGCGTCACGCCGTCGTCCGCGTCGTCGGCGTCGGGCTCGACCTCCGCGTCCACCGCGGCCCCGAGGCGGATGACGTCGACGCCGTGGCGGGCGCCGCCGTCGGCCGCCGCCGAGGGGTACGGGGCCGGGGCGTCGCCGTAGTCGAGCGGCGGGAAGATGGCCAGGAGGTAGTCCTCGACCTCGCCGTCCGGCGCGACGCCGGTGGCGTTGAGCGCGCCGTCGCGGCTGAACCGGAACCGGGCGTGGAGGTAGCCGATGGACGCTTTCGGAGGCGCCTGGAGGTCCCGCGTCGGCGGGGGAGTCGAGGGGCCCCTCCGAGAGTTGGCGAAGACGTGCTCGCCGTCGTCGTCCCAGTCGCCGTCGCGGTTCCAGTC